>NZ_VFJB01000003.1:7500-307500 GCF_008362905.1 Deferribacter autotrophicus | reverse complement strand
ACCAAACACCCGAAAAAATTATGCCAAAACTAATTGAAATTCTTGACTCACACATAGCAAAAATTGATGAAAAAATAGCAAAGCTTGCCTCACTCAGGAAAGATATCGTAGACTATAAAACAAGAATTTTAGAAATTCTTAAACAAAACAACACGTAGGAGGATGTCATGAAAAAATTATTAATGCTCTTATTATCTTGTCTAATCCTTGCTTCAACTTTGCAAGCAAAAGATGTTTCCGGCATCTCAATACCAGATGGTTATGATTTAGGTGGTAAATCACTTGTGTTAAACGGTACTGGTTACAGAAAGAAATTTTTTATTAAAGTATATATTGGAGCTCTTTATCTTGAAAAAAAATCATCAAATTTTGAAGAAATTTCAAATCAAAACCCAATAGTTATAAAAATGCATTTCCTTTATAAAAAAGTCAAAGCAAAACAGATGCAAGATGCTTTCAAAGAAGGACTTGAAAAATCGTATCCCAATTTAGCTGAGTCAGATGTTGTTAAGAAATTTTTAAATACTTTTAATTTTGATGTTGTAAAAGGAGATGATATTGACTTGGTACTTGAAACTGATAAAGTTACAGTAATTCACAACGGTAACAAAATAAGTGAAATAAAATCCAAAGAGCTTGCAAAAGCAATTCTTGAAATTTACATAGGTGATAAACCAGCAGACAAAAACCTAAAAAAAGGACTGTTAGGAGTATAATCTGATGGAATTCAGCACCGAAATTGAAGTAAGATTTAGCGATCTTGATGCATACGGACATGTGAACAACGCAATATTTTTCACTTATCTTGAAACAGCAAGAACAAAATTATTCAAAGACTACCTTTCAAAAGCAACCGCTGAAGGGTTATTTTTTCTCGTTGTTAAAGCAGAATGCGAATACAAAACACCTATAAACTACTCAGACAAAGTCATTGTTACAATAATGGTTGAAAAAATTGGTAATACAAGTTTTACTTTTAATTATAAGATACACAATGGAGAAAATAAAATTTTTGCCACCGCAAAAACTGTAATGGTCACCTTCGATGCTAATAAAAACAAACCTGTAAAAATACCTGAAAGTTTTCTTAAGTTATTAACAGAAGGATGTTGTACAGTATGATTTTAAAGATTGCTTCGTAGCATACGCTCCTCTTAGGTGACGTTGTTATTTTTGTCATTGCGAGCGTTAGCGAAGCAATCTCTTGTGCGAAAGGGTGAAACATCAATGAGAAAGATTGCTTCGGGGCTAAAAGCCCTTGCTGGTGACATAGAGAGAGATCGCTTCGTCACTTCGTTCCTCGCGATGACGGTAATGGTGTCGTCACCCTGAGCGTTAGCGAAGCAATCTCTTTATTACCAACATGTTAAGTATATAGTTATTCACCTTCAAAATTTGTTTATGTTCTGTATTGTGCAACATCCTTAAATATTATAAAATCATTATTAATAATTAGTCAACTATAAATATTAAAAATTATTAAGATAATTTAGGCATATGAAAAACCTCTTTTTTTGTAAGCATGGCATAAAGTACACGCACAAGTTTGTTACACAATGCAATCATAGCTTTTCTATGAGGCATACCTTCCTCCTTCTTTTTCAAATAATACGCTCTAAAATACTCATTAAACTTCATAACACCACTTGCCATAAGATAAAGAATACGCCTAAGGGACCGGGATCCTTTTTTACTTATTCTGCCGTTACTATACATACTTCCGGATTGTTTAATAGCAGGATCTATCCCGGCATAGGCAGCAAGTTTACCTTTGTTGGCAAATCTGTTTATATCTTTAATTTCTGCAAGAAAATGGGCAGCGGTAATATCATTAATTCCTTTGATAGAAGTAATAATCTCCATATCATCTTTTTTGGAAGATTTTATTTTATCAATAAATTCCTTCGTAATATTATCAAGTCGGCTATTAAGAAATATGAGCATTTCAACATCTTCTTTGATGACAGTAGCCCAGATATCAGAGGAAATACCAATGGAGGATTTAGCAAGGGATATGAGCTTCTGAGGGGTAATATTTGACTTATGTGCAAACTTCAATTCATCAAGAATCTTTTGAATATCATCTTCATTAGCATTCCTGATGATTTCAGCTGTAGGCATATGTTTAAGGATATGCAAAATGGATTGAGTAAATACATTGGCATTTGCCACAAGTTCAGGAAATACTACAGTAAGATGCTGTTTAAGCTGAGTCTTAACTCTTGCAATCTGCTGAGTAATATGTTCTCTCATCCTGGCAAGTGCGATAATATCATTGGACTCAGGAAGAGCAAAATAATTGAAATGTTCAATATTCTTAGCTATAAATTTAGCAATGATAACAGCATCAATTTTATCGGTTTTGGTTTTTCTGAGAGTAACGGATTGGGCAAATTTTTTGATGAGAGCTGGATTAATAAGACAGACATCTTTCTTTTTGGATACAAGGGATGCTAAGAGGTTAATGTGATAGCTGCCAGTAGATTCAAGAGCAATGATAGAGGAGTCATACTTTTTAATCAAGTCATAGAAGCTGTTAAAACCATCAATGTCCATTTGAAATTCAGCTTCTTTGAGAAGTTCAAGCTTATTGTTAATAATAGCGCAATTAAACTTATCTTTGGAAACATCAACACCTATAAAGAAAGCAAATTTGTCATTTTTCATGTCAAACCTCACTTAAAATATTTTAGTCCCGAATCCAAACTCCCGTTTGACAGTGGCTTGATAGCCAAATCAACCAATAGGGACTTTCGGGACGGGGGACAGACTAAATATGAAGCTTTTAAGCTTATTCCCACTGTAGTCCTCTGTCCCATTCTTAATTCATTACATAATATAATTTTCTTATACAACAAAAAAACGTAGGAGTTCTCACTGAAAAAGTGAGAACTAATTACTTGAAACAAAGCAATCCCACTTACACTTTCACCTTCTTAGGGCAATCTTCCAACATCTGCTCGGAAAAAGGTTTTCAGTGGGCACGCATTAATATGCGTAACTTACACTATTATTTTTGCTAAAAAATCAATGATTGGTATAATGAAAAGGGATGGAAGCATATTCCCAGTTTTTATCTTTGTAAGTCCAAGCATATTTAAACCGATACCTAAAATTATAATCCCACCAACCACAGAAATACCATTTACATACATATCATTTAATAAAAATGTAAACTTAAAGGCTAATAAACTTAATAACCCCTGATACACCAAAATCACTACAATAGAAAAAAACACTCCTATCCCCAGGGTAGATGCAAGAATAATGGATGATACCCCATCAAGTAAACTCTTTATATAAAGTACAGAAGGATCATTACTCAGACCATCCTTTATCGCTCCAATAATTGTCATAGAACCCACACAAAACAGGACTGAAGCAGTAACAAAAGCAAGAACAAAATTTCCTGATTCACTTTTGACTTTTTGTTGGAAATAACCACCTATATTCTCTAGAAACAATTCAATATTTATCATTTCACCCACTGCTGTTCCTATAACAATGGCAATGAGCGCCAATAAGAAATCGTGCTTTTCAAAAGCCATTTTGATACCAAGTACAACCACTGCAAGCCCCAGCGCCTTCATAACAGCATCTTTAATCTCCGGCTTAATTCTTTTTCCAATCGTAACACCTATAATACTCCCAACAGCTACAGCCACAGTATTGACCACAGTCCCTATAATCATCTTATCCCTCTAATATACCTTATCACCTCTTTAGCCATTTCAGGTGATTCAATCCTTACACTCGCTTCATAATTATATTTCAAAGCACTGTGAGTATAGTTGTGACTTCCAAGATAAATAATCTTATTATCAATAACAACAACCTTTGCATGAAGTCTTCTTTCAGGAGAATCATACCAAACAACTGCTCCTTTTTTCCTCAATTCCTCACCAGTATCTTTATTAAATTCGGTTGTGATATCATTCTTTTTCCCTGTGTCAAAAACTGCATATACTTTGACACCTTTCTTCAATGCATCAAATAGAGCTTCTTCAATAAGTGTAGAGTAATTAAACTTATAATCATCTGTTTTAAACATATACATGGCAATATAAATACTATCTTTAGCATCTTCTATATCTTTAATAAGCGGCTTTAAAATCTCTTTGTTAGGCAAAAAGGTTACTTTACCTTCATGCTTAATTAATTTTGCTGAAATATTTGTAATTACAAAAAAAACTACGACAAAAACTGCAAATGCAATATTAAGAAAAAGCTTTCTCTTCGATAATCTGTAAAAGTTCATCACGACCTCTTCTTGTGATACTTGAAAAAATAACAAATCTATCTTCATCCATACCAAGTTTTACTGCAATTTCCCTCTTCTGTTTTGCAATTTTATTGTTTGACAACTTATCTGATTTGGTAAGAGCAATAACAGTGTCTATAGAATAAGCTTCTAACCACTCAAGCATCATCATATCATATTCTGTAGGTCCAATCCTTATATCAATAATCAATACAACGCATTTAAGTTGCTTTCTCTTCAATAAATAAGTTTCGATTATAAATTTCCATTTTTCGCGCTCTTTTTTAGAAACCTTCGCATAACCATAGCCCGGTAAATCCACAAATATTATTTTATCATTAATATTAAAAAAGTTTATAGCTCTTGTTTTCCCAGGCTTTTGACTCACCTTTACAAGTTTTTTTCTGTTTGTAAGGGTATTAATCATTGAAGATTTCCCTACATTACTTCTACCCACAAAGGCTATTTCCGGTAATTCAGTATCCGGGTAATCTTTTTCAAAGAATGCGGATTTTATAAATTCAGCTTTCATAACACACCCATATTTTTTAAAAATAGATTTATACCAAAATCAAAGTCAGTGGAAAATCCTGCAGCATTTTTGTGACCACCCCCACCATTTCTTTTAGCTATGATAGAAACATCTATATCTTTTCTTGAGCGCAAAGAAATCTTCTTTTTCTGCGCATTGATAATTATCACATAATCCAATTTTAGTTCATTAATCAAAAAATGCCCAAGTTCCGAATTATACATCTCGGCAAAGATGTAACCAAACCTTCTACCTTCTTTATCCTCATTTACAGTAACATAATCCTTAGCCTTTTCCAGATAATCTTTCTGTCTCCCCCTTTCAATTTCTAAAAGAAAACTTTCTTTCTCTTCAAAATCTACAGAAGGTTTTTTCAGAAACCTATCAACAAACCTTTCCAATCCGTAAAGATAAAAAAGCATATTTAGCTCTAAACTCCGACTATCTTCAAGTATCCAGATATCATAATCATTAACAACTTTTACAAAATCCTCGTATTCATTTATCTCAAACCCTTCTTTCAAAAGCCATTCATAGGTGAGAAATGTAGCACATTTATCTAAAGAGTGAATCACTCCTTTATAATCTCTAAAATGTAAGGTTGTTTTGTGATGGTCTATCAGCAAAACATCTTTTTCTCTGTAAATTAAATCAAAAATATCTTTGGATGGTGCAACATCTGTAATGATAATTTTATCAAAATTTACATAATTATTCTTTAAAAATTCATCAACCTCATCATAATTGAGGTAGTAAGTTACTACATCAGGTAAAGTTTTTTTTACCAGTATGCCACATCCTGCTCCATCTAAGTCATTGTGTGTAATATGTAAAATCATTTCACTCTCCGATTATTTTTATCAGCACTCTTTTTCTTCTCTGACCATCAAACTCACCATAAAATATCTGCTCCCATGGACCAAAATCAAGCTTCCCATCAGTCACTGCCACCACTACCTCTCTCCCCATAATCTGCCTTTTTAAATGTGCATCCCCATTATCTTCTCCAGTGAGATTGTGCTTGTAAAGAGATAATGGTTCATGAGGAGCAAGCTCTTCCAGCCATCTTTTATAATCCTCATGCAACCCTCTTTCATCATCGTTAATAAATACACTTGCAGTAATATGCATTGCATTTACGAGACATAGCCCCTCTTTTATACCACTTTCATCAATAGCTTTTTGCACTTCATCCGTAATATTTATAAATTCAACTCTATTCTTCGTATTAAACCAAAGCTCTTTTCTGTATGATTTCATACAACACCCCCTATTTTTAAATTAAAATACTATCGATTTAGAAGAATGTAAAATATTTTATTAACAAGCAAGCTGTCTTAACATATGATTAACATTAAAACATCTAATCTATTATTCTCAAGCTATAACCACTTATTGTTATTAACATTTCATAACACCTGTCAATTTAATCAAAAAAATTGACTTTTTCTTTGCACTATACTATAACATTGTTTGTTACATCACGGAGGTTCGCTCAATATGGAAAGATTAGAGATATTATCACACAACGGTAAAATTATTATTTATCTTAATTTTAGTGAAGCAACACCTATGGAAGCGTATAAACTTATCGAAGAGGGGAAAAAAGCAATAAGAACAATGCAAAAAAATAGTGTATATACCCTTGTAAACGTAAAAAATCTCAATGGTGGAAAAGACTTACAAATGGCATTAAAGGATTTTGCAGAACACAATAAGCCTTATGTTAAATGCGGTGCAGTGGTAGGGGTTACAGGCTGGAGAAAAGCTGTTTACAGTTTGATACTAAAATTATCTGGCAGAAAAAATTTAAAGTTATTTGATACCATTCAAGAAGCAAAAGATTGGCTTTCTACTCAATGAAAATAGTAAATGAGTTCATATAAAGAAATAGTGCTATTCTCTTTTAATAGATAATCAAGCAATTTTTTAAAAATTACAGCTGTATGTGCAGCATCAAAAATTGCTCTATGCCTGTAACTACCTGGAAAACTCATTTTTATTTGAAAATAATCTATCAAAGAGTCCAGGCTATAACTTTTTAAGCCTTTTATAACCTTTCTTGCAATCTTTAAAGTATCAACCACAGCTATTAAAGGACATGACATGTTGTATGTTTTATAAAAGTAATCAATAAACTTAAAATCAAATGATGCATTGTGCGCTACAAAAACAGTATTCTCAACAAATTTGCTAAAATGCGGTAATACTTCATGGATTTTCGGAGCATCAGCCACAACTTCATCACTAATTTTATGTATTTTATAAGCTGCAGGAGGGATAGGCTTTTCTGGATTTATCAATGTAGAGAACCCTTTGTCAAACCGAATGGATAAACCTGGATAAATTTTAACCGCTCCTATTTCTACAAGCCTCGCCCCTTTATAAGGACTTAAACCTGTAGTTTCAGTATCCACCACCGTAAAGGTATAATCAGTTAGCTTCTTATCTAGCATACAATCTTCTAAACAATCTGATAAAATCGTCCAAACTAAGTTGCTCCCCCCTTATCTTTTCACCCAACAATTCATCAATAATATCTTTCTGCTCTTTACTTAAAAAACTCAAATTGTTTTTCAAAGTCTTACGCTTGCTTTTAAACGCCGCCATAACAAACTTGAAAAATTCTTTTTCAACCGAAACATCGTCAAAAAACCTTTTTCTAGGAACAAATTTCAATATGGTAGATGTTACTTTTGTATTTGGCCAGAAATTTGATCCGGAAATATTTCTCACTCTTTTTATATCAAAATAATATTGGCAAAACACGGAAAGGGAAGAATATGTCTTAGAGTTTGGCTCACTTATTATCCTATCAGCCACTTCCTTTTGAAACATAAAAACCATCAAATCCACATCATCAATAAACTCCACACATTTTTCTAAAATTTTCACAGATACATTATAGGGTAAATTCCCCACGAATTTTAACTTACCATCAGGCAACTCACCCCTATTAATCGCAAGAAAATCTTTATTGATAATCTTTAGATTTTTGTAAAAATGCAGATACCTATCAAGAAAATCACAGACCTGTTCATCAATATCAACAACTGTTACATTAATATCTTTCTGCAATAATTCATAGGTTACCACTCCACACCCAGGACCAATTTCCACAACATTTTCATCAGGTTTCAATTCTAGATTATCCACAATCTCAGAAATAATATGTTTATTAGTAAGAAAATGCTGTCCTAACGACTTTTTGGTTTTTTGAAACTCAAGCTTATATGCCTTAAGCAGATTTAACATTTTTCACCATTCCCACTGCAACTTCTATTGCTTTTTTTAAACTAAAATTATTTGCGAGGTTTTTACCTGCAATATCAAAGGCTGTACCATGATCAACTGATGTCCTAATTATAGGCAAATTCAGTGTAACATTCACTGCCGCACCAAAACTTTCCATTTTTACAGGAATTAATCCCTGATCGTGATACATACACACCACAAAATCAAACTCCCCTTTCAACACCTTTGGAAATAAAGAATCAGCAGGATACGGACCGCTCACATCAAAACCATCCCTTTCCATCTCGTCGACGGCAGGCCTTATAATTTTTAACTCCTCATCCCCAAGGGCTCCCTCATCTCCAGCATGAGGATTCAACCCACAAACAGCAATTTTTGGAATTGCTTTCCCAAAAAATCTACCAGCATTATGTGCATTTATAATGGCCTTTTTTATTTTCTCTTTATCAATACTCTTGGCTACCTCTTTTATCGGTAAATGAGTTGTGACAAGCACAACTTTTACCCTATCTCCTACAAGCATCATACTGTAATCATTTGAACCTGTAAGAAAACCTAAAAACTCAGTATGACCAGGAAATTTATAACCAGCTAGCTGTATCGCTCTTTTATTTATTGGACATGTTACCACTGCGTCCACTTCACCTCTCATTGCCATCTTTACAGCCTTTTCCACAAAAAGCATGGACAATCTTCCATACTCTTTTTTTATCTTTCCAAACTCTATAGCATCAAATTTTACAGCTTCATCAGGCTCAACAATTTTATAATCTTTTAATTTATGGCTTTGTAGAACCCTTTTAAAGGTTTCATCAAGTATCTTTTTATTACCGACAAATAAAATTTCACATCCATCAAGATGTATTCCCTCATTTATTAACTTACAACAAATTTCTGGACCTATTCCTGCTGGGTCACCAATTGTAACTGCAATCTTTATCTTTTCCATAATCACAAATTATATATTTCTTAAAATATTAATCAACAACAATTCATAAATACTATTTTCACTCACAAAATTCTTTTTATAATAAGTATTGGACACTTTAAGAAAAAAAGGTAATGTCGGGATTACAATCGTGTTGACAAATAGGATATTGATATATATAATCGTGCGCTCTAAAAAATGGAGGTGTGTATAAATGGCTCAAATGTTGACATTAAAAAAACCAAGTAATCTTAAAAGAAAGCGTAAACATGGATTCAGAGCAAGAATGAAAACACGTGGCGGTAGACTTGTTTTAAAAAGAAGAAGAGCAAAAGGGCGCAAAAGATTAACTGTTTAATGAATGAAATTTACCTTTAAAAAAGATGAAAGGCTCAGAAAAAAGAAAGAGTTTGACAATGTTTTTGCAAATGGCCGCTGGATTAAGGGTTGCTTTGTAAATGTATGTTATACTTTTTCAAAAGGTAGAAAAGCTGGCTTTGTTGTTAGTAAAAAAATTAGTAAAAAAGCTGTTGTTAGAAACAAAGTTAAACGACGCTTAAGAGAAATATTCAGATTAAACAAATACTCTTTGCCAGATAACGTGCATTTAGTTATAATTGCAAAACGAGGAGTAGAAAAGGCAAATTTTAGTGAATTAGAAAATGATGTTAAACAAATTTTTCAAGAAATTAATAATCAGGCTAATTGATATTTACCAAGTATTATTGTCCCCTTTTCTAGGGAGAAATTGTAGATTTTACCCAACTTGTTCTCAATACACAAAAGAAGCTATCATTAAAAAAGGTTTAATTGTAGGGATGATTCTTTCCTGCTGGAGAATATTAAGATGCAATCCTTTTAGCAAGGGCGGATATGACCCTGTTGAGTGAATTTGAGGAGGCTGTAATTTATGGATAAAAGAACACTACTTGCTGTTTTATTAAGTTTACTGGTTTTAATGATTTTTCAATTTATGTTCGCACCAACTCCACAACAAGTTGCCCCAGATAATCAAACCGTCCAAACAAAAGAAGAAAAAGCTGTAAAAACTGTCAAAGTCCCCACGCCAGAGCAAACTAATGTCGTACAAGCAAAATCAATAGAAACTATTTCTATCAAAACTAATTACCTTGAAATAAATTTTGACAAAAACACTGGAGACATTTTCTCTGCTGGCATTTTAAGTTATAAAGACAAAAATATTGGTAAAGTTGTCTTCAAAGATGGAAATGAAAACTATTTTAGATTAAAAGATCTAACATTTGATAAAGTAGATTATTCAATTCAGAAATCTAAAGATAAAACTACTGTTAATTTTAACTGTTTTTTGAATGATATCGTAATCTCAAAAAAATATGAAATTGATAACAAAAATTATTTAATAAATTACACTCTCAAGATTGCAAATACTGGGGATAAGAGTGTCAGACTACCTTTGATAGTAGAAATCGGCCCAGATTTAGGAGAAGGATTTGAAGAGAGTCGCTACACCTTTGAAGGGCCTTTAATGTTTGATGGAAAAAAAGTTTATAAACAAAAACCAAAAAAAATAAAAGAGGATGTAGTAGTAAAAAAACCTTTGTGGATCGGTTTTACATCTAAATATTTCCTCTTTGCTTCAGCTGCTGATTTCTTTGAGCAAGGAATTATTTCAAAATATAAAGACTCTGCCATAATTAAAGGTGTCGTAGACATTACTTTAAATCCACATGCTAATAAAGAGTTTAAATTGGCTCTTTTTACCGGTCCAAAGGAATACAAATTATTAAAAAGTTTAGGTTACAAATTTGAGAAAAGTATAGATTTTGGAGTTTTCTCTTTTCTTGCTATCCCTATGTTAAATCTCATGAATTTCTTTTACAAATTCATTCATAATTATGGTGTTGCCATTATCATTTTAACTATTCTTATAAAACTCATCACATACCCTCTCACAATAAAAAGCATGACTTCTATGAAAAAAATGCAAAAAATTCAGCCTGAGATTCAGAAAATTAGAGAAAAATTTAAAGGCGACCCTCAAAAGATGAATGCTGCAATGATGGAGCTTTATAGAAAACATGGTGTCAACCCAATGGGTGGATGCCTCCCAATGATAATACAAATTCCAATATTCTTCGCGCTTTATAGAGCGCTCCTTGTTTCAATAGAACTAAAAGGTTCTCCATTTTTCGGATGGATTACTGACCTATCAATGAAGGACCCATATTATATTACTCCAATTCTCATGGGTGTAACTATGTTCATACAACAAAAAATGACACCACAAGCTGGTGATCCAACCCAACAAAAAATATTTATGCTTATGCCAGTAATTTTTACATTCCTTTTCTTAAACTTCCCATCAGGACTTGTAATTTATTGGCTTACAAACAATGTCCTATCTATTATTCAGCAGTATTTTATTAATAAGAAAACTGCGTGAGGAGTGTCATGAAATATTATGAGGTGGAAGGAAGTACAGTTGATGAAGCAATAAATAACTTTTTAATACAACACAAAATACCTAGAGAATATATAGAAATAGAGATTATTGAAAAAGGTTCAAAGGGGCTTTTTGGTTTTGGTAAAAAAAATGCAAAAATAAAAATAAAATTTGATGATAATGAGTACCTTAAGAGAAGATCAAAGGTTATATTAGCTGAAATTCTTGAAAAAGCAGGTTTTGAAGACTTCCATATTGAAGTTATCGAAGATTATCCATACTACACTTTAAATATTCAATCACCGGACTCAAGCCTGCTCATTGGAAAAATGGGACAAACTCTTGAAGCTCTCCAGTTTTTAGTAGAACGTCTTTTGAACGTAGATGAAAAAAGCGATATTAAGATACTTGTAGATGTGGAAAATTACAGAAAAAGAGTTATTGAAGATTTGAAAAACAGGGCAATCGAGCTTGCTAATAAAGTAAAGAAAACAAGAAGGGTTGAAAAGCTTCCGCCAATGATACCAATGGTAAGAAAAGAAATACATACTGCTTTGAAATCTATTTCCGGTGTAAGGACTGAGAGTTACGGTGATGGCAATATAAAAACAATTTACATAATACCTGAGGATATTAAATAATGTTGAAATTTCTAATTACTGCCATTTTAATTTACTTAGCATTTACATTATTCAGAAAGAAGCAGGTTGAAAGTAAAAAGGGAGAAATTGAAGAATCAGTTGACCTTGAAAAGGATGAAATCTGTGGTATTTATATTGAAAAAACTACTCCATACAAAGTGAAATATTACGATAAAATTTATTATTTCTGTTCTAAAGATTGTATGGATAAATTTATAGCTAAAGTAAAAGAAAAGAGAGGTGAATCATGAAAATATTCTTAGATACAGCAAATATTGAAGAAATAAAAGAAGCTGTGTCCTATGGAGTAGTGGATGGTGTTACTACAAATCCAAGCTTAATTGCAAAAGAAAATAGAGATTTGAAATCAACCATCAAAGAAATTTGTGATATTGTCCAAGGGCCAGTAAGTGCTGAAGTAATAGCTACTGATTTGGAAGGAATGCTTAAAGAAGCAAGAGAGCTTGCAAAACTTGATGAAAACGTGGTGGTGAAAATACCATTTACTGAAGAAGGTTTGAAAGCTACATATATTCTTACCCAGGAAGGGATTGATGTAAATATGACATTGATTTTTTCTCCAAATCAGGCCCTTTTAGCCTGTAAGGCTGGTGCAAGATATATTAGCCCTTTTGCAGGAAGACTTGATGATATAGGTCACAATGGGCTTGATATTGTCCTTGCATGTCAAGAAATTGTAATTAATTACGATTTTGATACCGAAGTAATCGCTGCAAGTATTCGTCATCCTATGCATGTACAAGAAGCTGCATTAAATGGTGTTGATATTGCCACAATCCCTTTTAAAGTATTGAAGCAGCTATTTAAGCATCCTCTAACAGATATTGGTTTGGAAAAATTTTTGGCTGATTGGGAAAAAGCCACCAAAAATAAATAACGTTAGAACGTTCCAACGTTAGAACGTTGGAACGTTATTACCTCCCTACTTCCCCATCTCCCCTTTTTCATGTTTCATTTAAAAATTACGAATTTTTCGGAGAAATCTACAACTTTACCAATAACTGCCGCATCTTTATAGCCTGATTTGAATAAATCGTTTAAAAGCTTACCGGATTCATCTTCATCAACGAATATTAATAATCCACCCGATGTTTGAGGATCAAAAAGTAACATCTTGTATTCTTCTTTTACTGCAGAATAATCCACATTATATTCTAAATACTGTTTATTATAGTATGCACCTGCAGGAATTATTCCCATATTTGCATACTGCAATGCTGATTCAAGGTAATTTATCTGATTACTATTTATTTCCAATGTTACATTCGAGCCTTTTGCTACTTCAAAAAGGTGTCCAGCGAGCCCAAAACCTGTAACATCAGTACAGGCTGATACATCATATTTTTTCATCAAAATACTTGCTTCATAATTTGATAAAAGCATTAGCTTTGTAACTTCATCGATTTCATCCTTCTTTGCCATTTCACCCTTTATGGCCGTAGAAACAATACCTATGCCCAATGCCTTTGTATAAATAATGTCATTACCAACTTTTGCCGTACAGTTCTTAAAGACTTTGCCGTCATTTATCATACCAGTTACGGCAAACCCAAGTTTCACCTCATTGTCATCCACGGAATGCCCACCAAGCAATGTACATCCAACTTTTGATAGTTCATCACATGCACCTTGCATCATAGCTTTGATAATATCGGCATCTATATCACAGTTATACATAAGTATTGAAAGAGCAGTAAGAGGTGTACCTCCCATAGCATAAACATCACTTAAAGAATTAATTGCCGAAATTCTACCGAAGGTGTAAGGGTCATCAACCACTGGGGTAATGAAATCCACTGTTTGAACTAAATATTTGTCATCACTGATTTTATACACACCAGCATCATCATTAGTTTCAAAGCCCACAATAAGATTGTCAGACCGGTAATACTTCAATCCATTAAGTGTTTTGTTTAGGTCCTCCGGACCTATTTTAGCTGCTCACCCGGCAGCTTTTGCAAGATGTGTAAGCTTAATCATAACCCCTACAACCTTATTATTTTATCTGCATAAAACAAACGCTGCATCACTTTGTACGCGTCAGTAACTTCACCCACCTTCAAATCATCCATCAAATTGAAATGGGTTAAACATGTACCACAACTTAGAATTTCTACACCTTTGTTTTCCAGTTCTTTCAAAGCATTAATTGTCTTTTCATTTTTTGTTGTTAAAAACACTCCGCTATTTACAAAAATCACCGTTTTAGGCAAAAAGTCCATATTAATAATATTTTCAATAAAACCTGTCATTAATAATTTTCCAAGCTCATCACTACCATTACCAATAGCGTCGCTTCCTACATGAATCACAAGATTAGCTGTGACATCTTCTTTATCTTTGTCACTGTCTTGAGGAAGAGAACACTTGTACCCCTTTGCGATAACAATTTCAAAATACTCCCCTTTATCATCAACCTCGTAAGTAAATCCTTGGCTTGCAGCAAACTTTGAGACATTCTCCTTTGACGCAACATTATCTACCAAAACAGTTATCACACCCTCTTCAATCTCTTCAAGGGCTTTCTTTGTCATAATTACAGGTGTTGGACATGCTTTGCCTCTTGCATCGACAACCATACTATTATCCCCCATATAAAAAAAGGGAAGCTTAAAGCCCCCTTATTTATTCAAATCCTTACACCCTTGATAAATAATATCAAATAGTTCTTCTACTTGCTCAACTTCTATACAACTGAACGCAATTCTTAAATCGGTTTTGTTTACGGAAATTGTGCCAACACCGTATTTATCAAGAAGATGTACTCTCAATGCTTCAGCTTCCACATTTTTCAACTTTAAACACATAAAATAACCAGAATTAAATGGATAATATTCAAATTCATCCACATATTTTCCACTATCCAGAACTTCTTTAACTTTTAAAGCCCTTGCTTTCATAATTTCATATTTTTCTGCTTTCTGCTTAGCAAAATCAGGATGATTTATAGCTCTTAAAACAAAAGTTTGTGATGGATGAGGGCAGTTTGAAATTGTACCTCTGATAAGACCTGCAACCTTTTTCTCCAATGCCGTTAACATCCCTTCTTGAGGCTCATTAGTTGTAGCTGCAAATGTGATAAAGCCCACACGAAAACCCCAAACATACTCCTCTTTAGTAGCCCCATCTAATTTAATAGCCAACAGATTTTCAGATTTATTGGCAAGTAAACCAAAAATTGATTCTTTTATTGAATCCTCATAAAATAGTCCAAAATATGCATCATCTGTCACAGCAATAATTTTTATCCCTTCATCAGCAAGCTTAACAAGCCCATTGGCTATAGCTTCTGCTTCTTCCACTGTAGGCATATACCCTGAAGGGTTATTAGGGAAATTCAACAAAATAATAACCTTACCTCTAGCCTCACCACATTCTTTTACTTTTTCTATCAAACCATTTACATTAAACTTACCCTCTTTTGTAAAAGTATCAAAAGTAGCAATCTCACCACCTCTTCTAACAGAAAAGGTAAGCCTGTAATTTCCCCAGAATTTATCGGGAGTCACCACATAATCACCTTCATCTACAAATAAATCAGCCACAATGCTAAGCCCATGGGTTAATGCATTTGTAACAATAGGTAGTCCGATGTATTTGCCCTGCAAAGAAGGATTTTCTTTTACCATTTTTTCTTTCCAGGCTTTTCTAAGCTCAGGTTTTCCCGTAGCAGGTGCATAAGGGAAGAGATCTTTAGGTTCAAATGTATTTAAAGGCTCATAAATGCAATCAAGATACATAGGGCCATTATTTTCAGTAGCAATACCGATTGTTGCATTGAATTTATGAGCTTTCTCTTTTGCTTCTGCAGACTGTGTTAAAATCCCTTTTGGCATAAACAGATTTTTCCCAAGTTTTGACAACATTTCTAAAACAGATGCATTATCTTTTGCTATCATTTCGTTTAACTCTTGAGCTAATGGGTTCATAATGACCTCCAGATTTTAATAAATTTCAGCTTTTTAGTAATAATCCAAATTAACCCTAAATTCAATATATATATTGTCGCTATTTTACTTTAAAATATTGTATAATTAATTTTAAAATTAATCTTCAATTTTTAATAATTCTTATTAATTGATGTTTTAACCATATGTCCATATCATAAATTAGTTGCCACTGAAAAAGTGGCAACTAATTTATAATAATACTCTATTTCTTGGTTTTAGATGTAGGGCATTCTTCTTTAAATTCTTGTTAGAAAACTAATTTAAATATTAAAAAATCACAAAAATTATTTATTTAATAATTAGTTCTCACTTTTTCAGTGAGAACTAAATTACGGTTGTTCAAAAACTTTAAAAAAGATTTTATTGTTATTTATTTAATTAGGCTTATTATAAAACTATATTTGTTTAAAAGGAGGTTGTGCCATGACGAACGAAATTCTAAAAGCCCTAAAAACAGCATATGAGGCCGAAAAAGAAGGTTTGAGAACTTATCTCAAATTCGCAAAACAAACAAAGGTTGCAGCAGGTAAAAATATGTTTATTCAGCTAGCCTTAGATGAGATTGATCATATGGAACTTATTGAAAAGTTTATTGAGCAAACATTCGAAGGAAAACCTTATGAAAGAGTAAAAGTACCTAAAGGGAGACTTTCAAAATTTATGCCAGAAACAAGCGATGCAAGCTTACAAAAAGTAGATAAAGCTGATTTAGGGGATGAGGAGGCTTTAAAAATTGCACTTGAACATGAAAAGAAGGCTTATGAGTTTTATAAAGAAAAAGCAGCAAAAACACCAAATTCTGAGTTAAAAGCATTTTTCGAAAATTTGGCTGAAGTCGAACAAAAACATTATGATATTATTCAAGCAGAACTTGATACCATCAGAAATGACGGTTTTTGGTTTGATACTATTGAGTTTTCTGTAGAACTGTAATAAATGTTAGCCCTTTTAATGGGCTAACTCCACTATTTAATTTTTTCAAAAATCAAATCCATAAACTTTTGTGTATCATTAATTGATATTTCTATCTTTAAGAAAGCAATATCATCTCTATATTTGTCTAAAATTTTTACATAATCTTTTTCAGTTGTTATTAAAAAGTCAGCATTATATCTTTTCTTTAATTTAAAAAGAAAATCCATATCTTTCTCTCTATAAAAATGATGATCCATATACCCCTTTTTGTATACTATTTCTACGCCTAATTTGCTTAATTGTTTAAAAAAAGAACTATTCTTTGCAATCCCAGAAAAGGCAACAACTTTTTTCCCTTTTAAAAAGGATATCGGATACTGTTCATTTCTAAAAACGACTTCTTTATTCTTAATCTTAGAGTAAAATATATCTTTCCCTTTGATATATTTTCTGACTTTCTCAGGCATTGTAAAACTATTAGCCTTGGTAAAAACAATAATATCTGCTCTTTTTAAGGCAGATGGAAACTCTCTCAAATAACCAAAAGGAAAAGGTAATCCCGTTGAGATAGGATTTTTGTGATCGAGCAATACAATATCCAAATCCCTTGGCATCTTTCTATGCTGAAATCCATCATCTAAAAGGTAAAAATCAATGTCAAAATTCTTTTCTGCATATTCAAAACTTTTTACCCTTTCTTTCCCTGTGATTACAATACATCCGGGGCAATTTATTGCTATCATATACGGTTCATCAGCAGCCAGAGGTGGTTTTAAAAGTATCTCTTTACCATCAGATATTACATTTGTATCATAACCGATTTTCCCTTTATAACCTCTGGACAATACGCAGACTTTATAACCGAGACTAGTTAATTGATTCGCTAAAAAAATTGCCATAGGGGTTTTACCCGTACCACCTAAAGTAATATTGCCTATAGAAATTATCTTTGACAAATTATAGTCTCCAATATGTTATATCAATTTTTTCCAATTTATTTTTCATAATACCTTTTACATCTATAAATACACCGTTTTTTGAGATTAGCTTCTTTATGAGGTTATTATCAAGATTTTGGATAAAGTAGTCGTGTTTTACTGCAAGGATAATTCCATCATAAGGGGATTTTTCATCTAAACTTGAAATTGTTTCAATGTTGTATTCATCTCTGATTTCATCCGTTGAAGCGATAGGATCAAATATGTAAGGGTTAACGCCATATTCAATTAATTCGGAATAAATGTCAATGACTTTGGTATTCCTAATATCTGGTACATTTTCTTTAAAAGTAAATCCTAAAATAAGAACCTTTGCATTTTTCACTAATTTATTAGCTTTAATCAACAATTTAACAGTTTTTTCTGCAATAAATTTTCCCATGTAATCATTGATCTTTCTTCCTGATAAAATTATCTGTGGATGATAACCTATTTCTTGGGCTTTAAATGTTAAATAATATGGATCTACACCAATACAGTGACCACCAACTAAGCCAGGTTCAAACTTTAAAAAATTCCATTTTGTTCCTGCTGCTTCAAGTACGCTTTTAGTGTCTATATTCATTTTGTCAAAGATGAGTGCTAGTTCGTTCATCAGTGCAATGTTTAAATCTCTCTGTGTATTTTCTATAACTTTTGCAGCTTCAGCTACTTTTATACTCTCAGCTTTGAAAATACCTGCTTTAACAACTTTTCCATAAATTTCAGCTATAAAATCTAAACTTTCCTTATCACAGCCTGACACAACCTTAACAATGTTTTCAAAGGTATGAATTTTGTCCCCTGGATTTATCCGCTCTGGAGAGTAACCCACCTTAAAATCTTTTTTGAAAGTAAGACCGGATTCTTTTTCAAGTATGGGTACACAAATATCCTCTGTAACTCCAGGATAAACGGTAGATTCATAAACCACATAATCTCCCTTTTTAAGATACTTGCCAATAGTTTCAGATGCTTTTACAAGAGGTGTTAGATCAGGGTTTTTATGCTCATCTATAGGGGTTGGCACAGTCACAATATAAAAACTTGCATTTTTTAAATCTTCAGGGTTAGCTGTATATTTTATTGAGATATTTTTTAGTTCTTCACTACTCACTTCTCCTGTGGAATCTTTACCATTTTTTAATTCTTCAATTCTTTCTTTTTTTATGTCAAATCCTATTACATCAAATTCTTTTGCAAAGGATACCGCAAGAGGCAACCCTACGTATCCAAGACCAACAACTGCAATTCTCATATTATTCTCCTCTTACTATTTTTTCCAAAAAAACAGATAGTAATTTTGCATTTTTTTTAAGATTGAATTTTTTTTCGATAGAGTTTACCGCATGTAATGACATTTTTTTATAACAATTTTTTTCCATTAAACAGCATTTATGTAGTAATTTTGTTAATTGATCAATATTTCCAGGAAAATATAAAAATCCATTTTTACTTTCTTCTATCAACTCTGGAATACATGCAATATTAGTACTAATAACAGGCAAACCAGCAGCTAAATATTCTAAAACAACATTAGGGAATCCTTCGGAATATGAAGTAAGTATCCCAAAATGATAATTTGGTAATATCTCACCTAAGCCGAGGCTAAAACCTTTGAGTCTTATTTTACTATCTAATTTATATTTTTTAATCTGCTCATCTAACCACCCTTCAAGCTCTCCCTCACCATAAATATCACACAAAAAATTTATATTAAACTCTTTGTCTAACTTAAGTAATGCTTCAAAAAGATCTTTATGTCCCTTTGTTTCTTCAACTTTTGATGTAATTACAAAACGAACAGGATCTGTTTTCATTATACTTCTTTTTTCATATGGAATTTTACCGTTATAGACATATTCTACATCCTGTTCTTTTATAAACTTAAAGGTTTCAACAAGCTTATCTTTCATCCCTTTGCAAGGGACTAAAATCTTATCTACAATCAATTTGTGATTTATTATAACATCAATTTTATTCTTCAAATCACCTACCAAACCTACTCTATGGATCACAGGGATTGCTAAAAGTTTAGCAGCAATACCTGCTGTCCTAATTTCCTTATAAATATTACATATGATTATATCGATTTTATATTTTCTAAAATAAGAGTAGAATGCTTTTACAGCAAATATATTATAATCTGCACCAAACTTAATAATATGTGAGATGTGGTAATTTTCTCTTGCTTTTTTAATAAAATTTTTATCCGAAGCAAAGTAATAACAACTATGTCCTAACTTATTTAATTCATTTCCAAATTCTAACATCCATGTTTTAACACCTCCCCACCTATGAGTGGATGTTATAAAAGCTATATTCATAAAATTCCTTTTAAAATATATCTTTTAAAAAATCTATCAAACTCCTGTCTGATATCTTCGAATTTTAGCTCAGTTAAACACGGAATTGTCTCAAATTTACATTTTTCGCTATTACATGGTTGACATGTAAGTTTTTTATTAACATATGTGTGAATTTCATCAGGAAACACCCAGCCTGAGCTCGATGAACCTAAAATTATAAACGTCGGTGTTTTACATGCAACAGCAATATGATGAGGAGCAGAATCATTACCAATATGTATCAAGGCATTATCTATCAAAGCCGTTAATTCTAACAACGTCATTTTGGGAGCTATAAAAAAAGCTTTTCCATAAAGGTTTTCGCTTTTTAAAGGACTTAGATACTCTTGTTCATTTGGTGCAGCAGTAAAAATTGAGCATAATTTGTAGTTTTGATATATATATTTTGCTACCTCAATATAATAATTCAGAGGCCATCTCCTTGTTTCTCTTTTATGAGTTGGCGAAATTGTCACATATTGCTGGATCCCATAATTTATTAACATCTCGTTGATTCTTGCTAAATGTTCTTTTTTGTAAAATATTTCAGGTCTTATATTTTTGCATTCAATACCTAAAGGCTTTAGAAGTGCTGATTTCATCTTAATTGCATATTCTCTCTTTGGCATCACCAATTGATTATAAGCAAATTTCCTTTTCGTATATTTATAAGTTATTTTTGTTTTTGCTCCTGAAAAAAGTGATATCCAAGCAGATCGTGGATTATTATGAAAATCTATCAAAAAATCATATTTTCTATTTCTAACTTGCTTTATAACATCTAATAATTCTTTCACTCCGCCTTTTCTGTCAATTGTAATAACATTCTCAATATTTGGATTATACTTTAAAACATCTTCAAACCCCTTTGCAACTAAGAAGTCAATTTTTGCCTCGGGATAAACCCTCTTTATTTCCCTTGGAAAAGGGGTCGACAATACAATATCACCGATTTGATAAAACTGAATTAATAAAATTTTCATCTAACAAAACATCCAAATATTTTTGAAAAACTTCATCATCACTCAATGTCGTATCAATGAAATTTTCAGGCTTTAAATTTATACATTTCTGAATCATTTCTGCAATAAGTTTTTCATTAATTTTTTCTAAAATGTATCCATTAACTCCTTCTATTATCAAATCCTTGGCACCAACGTTTTTGGCAGTAATTGTTGGAATGTGCATAGCAATAGCTTCTGCTACAACACTTCCGAAAGTATCATAAAAAGAAGGATGGCAAAAAACATCCAATGAAGCATAAAACTCCGGCATATTATCTACTTTACCTAAGAAATAAACTCTATTATCAACTTTGAGTTTTTTTGCAAGCTTTATGTATTTAGACGGATTTCTGCCGCCTGCAACAAGTAAAACAAAATCCTCTGGTAAATACTGTAGTGAGGAAATTAAAAAATGTAAACCTTTTAACTCAAAATTGGTAGAACAAAAACCGATGACAATTTTATTTTCATCAAAAGTTAATCTATTTTTTAATGTATTTATAAGTTTTTCTTTATTTTTTAAAGAGAATTTGGTTTTGTCTATACCATTTGGAATAACAACAATCTTATTTTTTGGAAGTTTAAATCTGCTAGTAAGTTCATTTTCCACAAGAGTAGAAATTGCGATAATTTTTTTAGTGTGTTTACTATTATAAATTTTAGATTCAAGGATGGGATTAAGATAATTTACTGGATTCAATGCCCTTTTAATAGCTTTCATAATAAATTTTAATGGTGGATACCCTACTGATGATTTTATTAAAAAATCTATGTGAGAGCTGCTCCCAGTTCGGTAGAAATCACAGTGTGCTACTTTTCCACAAGCTAAAGTTACAGAGTTTTTATCGATAGATTTTATATATTTTTGTGATTTTAAATAGAAACTTAAAGTTTTTAGAAATCTACCAGGTTTCCATAATTTTACTTCAATAATATCTTCATTTTTAATATCAGTCTTATTTTCACCACAGATGATATTTACATTTATATTTTTACCCTTTAAGTAATTGTAAAACCTGAAACAAAAATTTTCAACTCCACCATATCTTGAAAATGTACGAATAAAAATAATTATCTTATTTTCTAAAGGATAATTCATTGTATGTTTCCTGTAGTTTCTTTGCATAATGTGTTATGTCAATTTGAAAAGGTTCCATACAACTTTTTGACTGTACGTAATCTTTCTATAATAGCACTGCAGATTCTATCAATCCAAATAAACGCTATTACACTATGATAATTTTTAGAATTCTCGTTACCTTGCATTTATTTTATCCTCAAAAAACTGTCCTGAATATACCTTAATCAGTTTCAAACCTTTATTCATACAACTTAACTGCCTAATTATTTCTCGGTTATTATCTCCCATTCTCTGAGATAGCTTCCTGTTATTATACAAAAATAAAATTTTATTAGCAAACTTGTCTATATCAAGATTGTCAACAACAAATCCGTTTTTTCCATCAATTATGAGATCGTTAACTGCACCAACACTATGAGCAACAACAGGCAAACCAAAACTCATAGCTTCTAATAATGAGTTAGGAAAACTTTCCGACCTCGATGTCAATACAAAAAGATTTGCATCTTTGAGATAACTTGCAACATTTTTAACTGTCCCTGGCAATTCAATCCTCTTATCAATTTGAAATTTTAACTTTTCTTTTGCAACGCCAAGAGCAACAAATTGTATATTATACCTTTTTGGTATTTTTTTCACAATCTGATTAAATATATCAAACCCTTTTATAGGGTTTGTATTTCCAATATAAAGTACCATAAAAATTTTTTTAGAAGTCAAATCTCTCTCTAATTCCTCAAAGTCTATACAATTGAAAACAACATTTATCTTTTTAGGATTAACAAAAATCTTTTTCAAACTCTCTTTGCAAGCATGTGAATTACATATAAAACCATCAATCAATACATTATTATAATAAAAAATATTGTTAGGAACTTTCAAAACTCCCCTATTAACAAACAACCTAAATTTTGAATAAAAAACCTTTGAAAGCACCCCTACTTTGTGCCCCTTATTATGAAAAGTATGCACTACTTTAATTTTGTTTTCTTTAATAAAAAATGCTAATTTTTTGGCAGATAATAACTTTTTATTAAAATCTAAAAATACTATCTTGTCGAAAATATCTTCCAAACTACTAACATAAGCATCTTTTTTAGCTGCTAAATAAACCTGCACATTTTTTTCTTTTAATGATTTTGCATTATAAATAAGCTGTTTAATTCCACCGCTAGAGCGTTTTGTAGAATCAGTTACAAACAAAACTTTACCACCAAAGTCGTTCTTCTTACGGTATTTTTTAAAAAAGATCATCGATAAATACTTTGAAGAATAGATCTTCATTTTTTGAGATAGCCATCTTACCGAAGTTTTATCTACTATACCGATTCTGTTTATGTAAAATGGGTTTGTCCCATAACTGTTACAAAATCTTTCTAAAGTAAAAGCTCCTTTGTATCCTGCCTCTTTGGCGGCATCAATAGTAATATTATCAAATTCTCCCCAAGGCCAACAAATAAAATCTACCCTTTTATTAATTATCTCTTCAATTTTATTTCTACTATTTATAAATTCTTCAAAACAAAACTTAAATCTCTCTTCATCACTGCGGTATCTAAAATCCAAAAATCCATTATCCTTTAAAACAGGCCAAAACCCATTATAGGCGTATGCTGAGCCTCTTTGAAAAAGAGGATAATCACTTATAGGATGTTCATATATTCCATAAACACCCCAGTGAGATTTTTCATTCAAATTACCTGTTTGATATAAATTTTTAAAACACATTTGGTGGGATTGCGTATGACTTAAAACCTCATGTCCATAATGATATACGGCTTTGTAAAGCTCAGATGAATTCATAAATTGAGAATAATCCTTATTTTTTAAAGCATTAATAAAACATTCTCTTGCTGTTAAAATATTACTTGCCCATTCTTTATTCCTTGGTTCACCATCCCATATGAAATTTGAAATTGCGAAAAACACTGCATTAAATGAATACTTTTCCAATAATGGAATAGCGTATATCCAATTGTCTAAAAAACAATCATCAAAAGTAATTAAAAACGGTTTTTTTACAGAAATAGTATTTTCTTTTAAATATTGGTATAATTGTGATGTAGTTATGGTTTGATAACCATTTTTTTTAAGAAAAAAAAGATGTTCTTCAAATTGCTCAGGTGTTATTCCTCCAGAATATGAAACTTTATGATAACACAAAACAGGGATGCTTTTATTCATCACTCTTCATCACCTTCATAAAATTTTCTCAGTTTGAAAAGATGAGATTTAATATCAAATTCATTATGATATTTTTCAAAACTTAAGCTTTTATAAAAGACTTCATAATTATCTAAAACTTCAGCAATCTTTTTAGCAAATAGCTCAGGATTTTCTTCTAATAAAATGCCACCATTATAAATATTAATAACTTCACGATTTATCTCTGTATCAACAGCAACTACTGGAACCTTCATTAATAAAGGCTCAATCAATCCTGCTGGCAACCCTTCATTTTTTGAAGGAAATACTACTAAATCGAAATCTGTTATATACGAATAAGGATTTTTTGTTTCTCCAACAAACTCAAAATAAACTTCCAAGTTTTTTTCTTTGATATAATTTTGCAGATAATCCTTATAGGGACCATCTCCAACAAAATAAAATTTAAAATTATTTTTAAAATTTTTTAAAATGGCAATAGTATCAACTATAAAAGTTAAATTCTTACTCTCAACTAAACGTAGAGCAACTCCTAATTTAAAAAATTCTTTATCATGATTCAAAGACTTTACAGGAAAACTTTCAACATCAAATCCATTGTATAAAACCAAACATTTTTCTTGCAATCCTAAACTAAATCTTTTTAAAAACTCATCCAGTATAGATTTTGAAACAAAAAATATTTTTTTAGCAAACAGACATAAAATAATTTTTTCTTCAAGCTGATGTTTTAATCTTTTTAATTTGCTTCTCCCATACCAGTGCAGTTCCATTTTAACATGCACATGGGCAAACCTTTTTTTTACTCCCGCTAAATATGCTGCTATTAGCCCTTTGATATTCCCCCCCATTGAATGAGTATGTACAATATCAGCTTTATATTTTTTCATTAACTTAGATATTTTTAAAATTGCTAAAAAATCAAAAGTACCTTTTGCCTTAACAAAGTGTATTTTAATCCCTTTCTTTTCAAACTCTTCTGCTAATACTCCTTTTTCCTTATAAACAACTACATGGATATCATAATCATTAACAAAATGAGATAATACATCCAACATCCTTCTTTGAACACCGCCAATATTTAAGTTATTTGTCACTCTAAAAAGAACTGGTTTCATCTTCAGGCGAGGTAATAGCAAATACTATCATGAATGTTCCTAACCACCATGTTCTAAAAAAATTATGAGCACTAAAAGCAGTGGCTAAATATGAACATATCCATGCTACATAAATCCATAATAATATTGACTTAGTTTTTAAAAAAGTCTTTAATAAATTAAATAATCTGCCGAAAATAAAGGTAAAAAATAACAACAACCCTATAATACCAGTCTCAGATAAAAATTGAACATATATATTATGAGGATGTTGTATATGCCTTGAGGTTTTTGTAGGATATAAGTGGTAGTAATTAAAAGCATTACAAAATGTCGCTACACCATGTCCAAAAATAGGTTTTAATTTAAACAATTTTAAGGCAATAGTCCATAATTCAAAGCGAGGATCATTCAAAATTATATTAAAGTTTAACCTATTTAATATAATTTTTTTGAAAAAAAATAAAATCAAAACTAAAATAGAAAAAACAGGTAAAAAAAGCTTTCTAACATTATAAAACGAAAAAATTGATAAAAAAACAAAAAAACCAACCCATCCACTTCTTGTCTTAGAAAAAATTAAAAGAAATAGTGGAGGTAAAAATGCTACAAAAAGCAACAATTTTGCTTTCCATGATTCAAAAGTGTCATTATTTCTAAAATAGTAAGCAAAAAATGCTGGTAAAGACAGACTTACAAAATTGCCCACTCTTGGAGTATCTAAAGAAGCAGTCAATCTATCACCAAATGGTTTTAAGTGTTTGATAAAATCATAACCTGTAACAAATTGATAGATACCATCAATACCTTGTATGGTCACACTTATCATAAGAAGCAAAAGAATATAATTTTTATCCACTTTTTTACTAATGGTAATAGATGACAAAATATAATAAACCAAGAAACATTGCCAAATAGCGTTAAAAAGAACATCTAAGGATGTCCTTGAATCCATACTTACAAATAAAGAATTAAATAAAAGATAACACAAAAAAATTAATAAAAACTTATTTTCTGTCCATTTAAAAAGAACATAATATGCTTTGTTTTTAAAACAATCATAAACAAAAACCAAAGTCAATAATATGATTCCTGCTTGCCTTATTGATATAGAAATTGGCAAAAACACTATATACAGGAACAAACTTAATTTATATAAATTATTAGAATTAAGTTGCATTCTCTTTCTCCAAATATAATCGCAATTCATTTATATATCTTTTCGCATATCTTTTAGGATTTAACAATTTTTTAATTTTATATAAAATTAAATTTATTTCCCTTATCGCACTATAAAGCTTAACATTTTTTGATATTCTAACAAAATTCTTAAATTTCTGTTGTTCTCTTGCAGCTTGTTTAAAGTGCCAAATAACGCCAGTTTTGCAGCTTGTATCATTATAAAGCTCCGAAGACAAAAATCTAAAACTTATCTCTTCTGTTTCAAATTTTGAAGTTAATAAATTGCGAATATCCAAATATTGTTCTAATATTAAACTTAATGCCTTTTGGTCAGTAATTTCTGAATCTCTAAGACAATATTCATGCCATTTATCAATGAATTTATTCAATCTCTCTATATTAAATTCATTGACATTAAATATTAAAACGCCAGCATTTATAATGCCATTTTTTTGAAAATCTTTACAAGTTTGATCCTTATAAATTTTAAATGTAAAAAAAATGTCAACATCTACACTTGGCAAAAAACTATTTTTTAAAAACAAACAATCTGCATCGATAAAAATAAAATGTTTTTTAAATTTATTTATAAAATATTTTATGCACTCAGGTTTATGTATTGTCCTAATACAATTTTGCTTATTAATTTTATTATAATCAGAATTAACGCTAATATCAATAAACTGCGCATTTAAAGAATCCTTATACAAGCTAATGCCACCTAAATCGAAAATATATGGAGTTTTGTTTAATGTTAAGTTTACGCTTCTGGTAAATGCTTTAGCAAATTCAATATAATTTTTATCTGCTGCAGTTACAATTTCATAGTCACTAAGTTTCATCTTACCCTTCCCAATAAAATGTTAAAATTTTCCTTACTGCATTTATTACATCCTCAACATCCCTATCACTCAAATAACTTCCAAAAGGTATACTTATCGTTCTATCAGAAATAAATGATGAGTTAGGAAAATCATCATCTTTTAAATTAAGTAGATTTTTGTAATAAGGATGTTTATGAAGCGAAATATAGTGTACGCCAACACCGATATTTTCTTTTGTAAGTGCTTCAAGAATGTAGTCTCTATTAACTTTTAATCTGCCTAAGTCTAAAATCATGATGTATAGGTGTCTGGCATGAAGTCCTGAATCATCAGGATTAGCCAATTTGATTAAAGGTAAATCAGCAAAAGCTTCATCATACATTTTCCAAATCTTTTTTCTTTTTTCGAAGTTTTCATTTATTTTTTTCAACTGATGCAAACCAAAAGATGCTTGGATATCCGTCATATTGTATTTAAAACCTGCTTCAACAACCATGTAATGTTTATATCCTTCATCAGAATATCTTTTCCAGGCATCTTTGTCCATACCATGTAAGCTTAAAATTCTGATTTTATTTATTAATTCTTCGTTATTGCCTGTAACCATACCACCTTCTACTGTTGTCATATTTTTTGTTACATAAAAACTAAAGCATGTTAAATCACCTATTGTACCGATTTTTTTGTTTTTATAATACGCTTCTATCGCATGAGCAGCATCTTCAATAACTACTAAATTATATTTTTTCGCTATTTCTTGTATTTTATCCATATTACATGGACGACCGGCAAAGTGTACAGGCAAGATAGCCTTAGTTTTTTTAGTGATTTTTTCCTCTATTTTATTTACATCAATATTTAATGTCGTTTTGTCGATATCAACAAAAATAGGTGTTGCTCCTGCATGGATAATAGCATTTGCCGTTGCACAAAAAGTCATCGGAGTAGTGATAACTTCATCTCCTGGTTTGATTCCTGCTGCTATTAAAGATAAATGAAGTGCAGCTGTACATGAGTTTGTTGCATGAGCATATTTTGCTCCAATATATTTTCTGAATTCTTCTTGAAATTTATGAGTTTTTGGTCCAGTACCAATCCATTTTGATCTGATTGTATCTATTACTTCATTCAATTCATCATCACTTATATCTGGCTGTCCAAAAACTAAAAATGAATCCCTAACAGGTTTTCCACCTTCAATAGCAGGTTTACTTTTCATTTCTTTTTAGCTCCCAAAATCTTAAATATTTAAGAAAAACAAAATAATAAGAAAAAACGGCCAAAACAAATCCATGTAATCCATCTAAAAAACCGAATTCTAATATATATTTTTTAAAAAATCTACCAAAAGGATTTAAAATTAATTTTCTTAATTTAAAAGTTTTGTTTTGTGATAACATTTCCTTTGCCGAATGGTTTGCATAAGAATGCATTTTAGATAAATATTCATGCACAGAATCATAAGGATAATGTTTTATAGAATGTTTCAATTTTTTTGTCATACCTTCAGTTTTTACCACAGAAAAATTGTTATCTGTATGCTCCCCTTTTTCTTTATTAAATAGCCTAAGCACATAATCATCTCCCCATCCACCATGTTTTATCAACTTTCCAAATAAATAGTTATCCCTTTTAATATAATAACCATCACAATCAAAGCCCGTTAATTTCAGATATTTTATCTCATCAACAAGAGCATCTGTTAATATTTCATCTTGATCAACTACAAACACCCATTTGCATGCAGTAAGTGAAACCGCATATCTGCATTGCCTTCCATAATTCTCAAACTCATGAAAAAAAATTTTATCAGTAAATTTTTTGGCAATAGAAATAGTATTATCACTACTACCTGAGTCAACAATAATTATTTCATCGCCTATTTTTGATATTTGTGACAAACATGCTTCCAAATATTTTTCTCCATTAAAAGTCAATATAACTACTGAAATTTTTTCCATTATCTATTCCAATATTTCTTAATATACCATTCAACTGTATTACTTATACCTTCATCAAAAGGTGTTCGCTGAGACCAATTTAATTCTTTTTTTATCTTGTCACAATTGATAGCATATCTTTTATCATGACCTAGTCTATCTTTAACAAAAGTAATATATTTTTTGAAATAATCTCGATGTTTCCCTAACTTCTCTGCAACAATTTCACAGAGATAGTTAACTAAATCTATATTTCTCCATTCATTTTCTCCACCAATATTATATTTCTCACCCACTTTCCCATTACCCAGCACTAACCATATTGCTTCACAATGATCCTTTACATACAACCAGTCTCTCACATTTTGCCCATCTCCATATACAGGCAAAGGCTTTTCCTTTAACATATTTAGTATCATCAAAGGTATTAATTTTTCAGGATACTGGTATGGACCATAGTTGTTTGAGCAATTCGTAATAATAACGGGCAAGTTGTATGTATAATAATAAGACATTACGAGATGGTCACTTGACGCTTTCGAAGCTGAATATGGGCTTCTAGGATTATAACAGCTACTCTCATAAAAATAACCTTCTTGCCCTAATGAACCATAAACTTCATCAGTACTAATATGTATAAACCTATTATTAGACTCTGAACATGCCCAATACTTTCTTATTGCCTCAAGCAAATTAAATGTCCCAATAATATTAGTATAAATAAACTGTTGAGGACCCGTTATCGACTTATCCACATGCGATTCAGCAGCAAAATGCACAATACAGTCAATTTTGTATTGGGTAAACAAGTCTTCCAGTGCAGCAAAATCACAAATATCAAGTTTCTTAAAAATATATCTTTCTTTAAAATTAGTCTCAATATCTATTAAATTTTCCTTTCGGCCTGCATAAGTTAATTTGTCTATATTAATTATTATACCATCAAAATCGGTATCATAAAAAACATATTTGATAAAATTTGTTCCTATAAAACCACAACCACCTGTAACCAATATGGTCTTACAACTCATTTGCTTCTCCCACCAATCTTAACAAATACTGGCCATAACCACTATTCATCAAAGGCTTAGCAAGCTCTAAAACTTTATCTTTATTTATCCACCCTTTTCTAAAAGCAATTTCTTCAATACAACCAATTTTCAATCCTTGCCTTTCCTCTATTATCTTAATAAAGTTACTCGCTTCAAGCATTGAGTTATGAGTACCAGTATCAAGCCAGGCAAATCCTCTTCCCAAAAGCTCTACCCTTAATTTTCCTTTTTTTAAATATTTTTCATTAACTGAAGTTATCTCGTATTCCCCTCTTGCAGAAGGTTTTATCTCTTTAGAAATTTTTATAACATCGTTATCATAAAAATAGAGTCCTATTACAGCATAATTACTTTTCGGTTGAGCAGGTTTTTCTTCTATACTAAGGACATTACCTTCTTTATCAAACTCAACAACTCCATATTCACTTGGATTATTAACATAATACCCAAAAACAAGGGCACCACCTTCTTTTTCTATAAGCATCTTACTTTTGATTAAAATATTCGTTAATCCATCGCTGTAAAAAATATTATCCCCCAAAATAAGACATACATTATCATCACCTATAAATTCTTCACCAATTAAAAAAGCTTGGGCAATCCCTTCTGGCTTATTCTGAATAGCATAACTAATATTTATTCCGTATTTTTTCCCATCTCCTAATAAATCCTTAAATTTCGGAGTATCTTCAGGAGTAGATATAATCAAAATGTCCCTTATTTCGGCAAGCATTAAAAGAGACAAAGGATAGTATATTAATGGCTTATCATATATAGGTAATAATTGTTTACAAACAACCTGAGTTAAAGGATATAATCTTGTTCCTTTTCCACCAGCAAGTATAATCCCTTTCATCATAACCTTCCATCTTTGTTTAGTATTTCATCATATATTTTTATATATTTATATGTCATTTTCTCACAAGAAAATTGTTTTGCCGTTTCCAATATTTTATTTTTGTCCAACACTATTTTATGATTTAAAACAAGTTTAATTTTATTCGATAAATCGCTCTTGTTTTTATTCTCAAAAAGAATTCCATTATAATTATCCTTAATGATTTCTTTATTTGCATCTAAATTACTTGCAATTACAGTCTTTCCGCTGGCTAAAGCCTCTTTAATAACACCACTTGAACCTTCTCCATCTACAGAAGGTACAACTACAAGATCAGCAAAAAAATAAAATTGTTCAACCTCTTTCTGAAATCCATAAAAAAGTACATTATCAACTATACCCAAATCATCTACCATTTTCCATAAATCTTTTTCCAATGAACCGCCTCCAACAAGATGAAGACCAACATCTCCTATTTGTTCAACCACACTTTTAAATGCTTCCAATAAAACCTCAATCCCTTTCTGCTTTGAAAATGAACCTACAAAAAGAATATTTTTATTAAACCGCTTTTTAAAAGGATTTTTAGGTTTTTTCAAAACAAATCTATCTATTTCTATACAACTGTTTATTACAAAAACATTTTTAAAAAATTGCCTTAAATATTCAGCAATTTCCTCAGAAACAGCCACGTGATAATCACATAAAGAGTATTTAACTTTCCTTGAAAAAAAAGATATTGGATAAGACACCCTTCTCGTTTCAATTTTTTTCATACTAGCAGGCATAAATTCTATAAAATTTAAACTTTTTCCATCATGAAAATGCAAAATATCTGGATTTATTTTTCTAAGAATCTTTTTCAAATTAAAAATACCTTGAAATATATTTCCTGGTAAACTGATTACATTTTGCAGTTCATCTTTAGCTTTTGAATATAATATCCCATTTTCATTACACACGAGAAAACTATCTATATTATTTTTTAAAAGGTTTTTATGAAGTATAAATACTTGACGTTGTCCACCGCGCCACTCTTTACCTGTATCTATATGAAGAATTTTCATAGATTATTCACCATCTTGAAACTGCATCTGATAAAGTTTTTTATAAGTAGGGGATTTTTCTAATAATTCAGTATGTTTTCCTGTGGCTTCGATTTTACCATCTTTTAAAACAACTATTATATCCGCATTCAATATTGTTGATAATCTATGGGCTATTACAAAGCTTGTTCTTCCTTTCATAAGATTTTCAAGGGCTTTCTGTACAATCTTTTCTGCTTCTGTGTCCAAAGCGCTAGTGGCTTCATCCAGTATCAGAATAGGTGGGTTTTTTATTAATGCTCTTGCAATAGTAATTCGCTGACGTTGCCCCCCTGATAGTCTTACTCCTCTTTCACCTATAACTGTATCATAACCATTTGGTAGTTCTGTTATAAAATCATGGGCATAAGCTGCTTTTGCAGCATTGATGATATCTTCTTCCGTTATATTTTCTGCACCATATGCTATGTTGTTTTTTATAGTATCATTAAATAAGAATGGTTCTTGGGATACAATTCCAATATTTTTTCTTAATGAATAAACTTTAAATTCTCTGATATCTGTTCCACCTATGTATATTGCACCACCTGTTACATCATAAAACCTGGGGATCAGGTTAACGAATGTACTTTTACCGGCACCGCTTGAGCCGACAAGAGCTACAGTTGTGCCAGGCTCGACCTTGAGATTGATATTTTCAAGCACATAACGTTCGTTGTTGTCATATCTAAAATAGACATTTTTAAATTCGATAATTTTATTTCTTGCATCGCACTCTAAAGTACCATCATTCTCAAGTATTTCATTGTGAGTATCCATTACTTCAAAAACTCGTTCAGCCGCCCCAATTGCAGCCTGGACTGCATTGTTTGCAGAATTTATTCTTTTGAATGGATCATACATCATTGCTATTGCAGCCATAAATGAGAAAAAAGTACCTGGCGTAGATTCTCCGTTTATGACTTTTAAACCACCATAATAAACCACTAAAGCTATTCCGATTGCTCCAATTAGTTCCATCAATGGAGAGCTGATTTCATTGTAAATCATCCTCTTAAGTTCATATTTGACAAAAGTTGCGTTGTGTTTTCTAAACTTTTCTTTCTCTTTTTCTTCCATTACAAAAGCTTTTACTACTTTTATGCCACTAAAAGTTTCCTGCAAAACAGATGATAAATCACCCATTTTATGTTGGCCTTTTTTACTGTACTTTTTGATTTTTTCCCCAATTTTTACGATTGGAAGCACAATGATCGGTAAAACAAAAAGGGCAAATGTACCAAGATAAGGGTCTTGATATAACACCACAGCAGCCAACCCAAGTATTGAAAAGCATTCTCTTATTCCTGTTACAAAAGATGGTATGGATGACTGCATTAGGTTTACATCATTTGTAATTCTTGACATAAGCATACCCGTAGAGCTTTGAGAAAAAAACTTTAGGGGCAGCATTATAATTTTGTCATATAAATCATTCCTAATTGCTTCAACAACTTTTTGACCAGTTTTTCGCATTAGATAGTTTTGTAAGAATCTGAAAGTTCCTTTTATTAAATATATGGCAATGATTAAAATGGGCATGTAAATTAGCTTTTCTCTGTCCTTATTTATAAAAATACCATCAAGTGCTGGTTTGATAATGTATGCTGTAGCTCCGTTACTTGCAGCTACAATTAGTGAAAAGAGAAAAGATAAGATAATGTAAAGCTTGTATTTTTCAAAATAACGCCAGATTCTTTTTAAAAGTTTCAATGAGTTATCCCTTTTATATTTGCATTTTACATTTTAAATTATAAAATAACTCCCATGCGAGGCCTATATATACATATACCATTTTGTAAAAGCAAGTGCAAATATTGTGGTTTTTATTCCATTACTCAGTTTGATAAGAGTTTAATTTCAAAATATACAAAAGCCCTTTTAAAGGAATTTGAACTATACAAGAATTATGAATTTGATACTATTTACATAGGTGGTGGCACACCTTCTATTTTAGCCCCTGTTACTTTGTCAGACTTTCTCAATAAGCTTTTATCCCTGCTTAAAAAAGAACCTTTAGAATTTACCATTGAAGCAAATCCAGAAAGTTTAAGTCCAGAAAAATTAAAAATTTTAAAAGAATATGGGGTCAACAGAATCAGTCTCGGTGTTCAATCTATGAATAATAATGTATTAAAATTTCTAGGAAGGATACACACACAATCTGATGTTTACAGAGCAACATATTTTATAAAAAAATTTGGATTTAACTTCAATGTAGATTTAATTTATGATATTCCAAATATTGATGAAGAAATTACAATAAAATCACTAAAAAAATTATGTGATTTAGCTCCTAATCATATCTCAGCCTATAGTTACTCCTTTGATACATTATTTCTATCAGAATCACCCCCAGTTGAAAAAACATCAATGTATAAAATAAGAAATCTACTGCAGGAAAAAGGCTACATACAATATGAAATTTCAAATTTTGCAAAACCTGGCTTCCAGTGCAAACACAACATAATTTATTGGAAAATGCACGATTACATAGGACTTGGTGCTGCAGCGCACTCCATGATTAATAAAAAACATAAAAGGATCAGATGGTCTCATTGTACTAATATCTTCGCGTATATCCAATCCCCTTTTCAATATGAAAATTATACTATCATTAGAAATAAAGATGTGTTGATTGAAAATCTAATATTTGGATTACGAATGATCGAGGGAGTAGATATTGCAATCCCTATAGAATTGAATATAATGAAAAACATAGATGGCCTCACTCATCAAGGATTATTAACTATAAAAGGTGATAAAGTATGTTTAACAGAAAAAGGACTACTTTATTTGGATTATGTACAGGAATACTTATATACTTCACTTTTTGCTTAAATACTACAAAAGTTAATGCAGGTTGTGCCGGTGATTGCATGACATGTCACCAAAAGTTAATAGATGATGAAACTCACATATCAATGACCATGTGTGCCACCTGCCACAAAAAATCATCGAACGATCTTTCCATCTTTTCAACTATGAACGATGGTTGTGGTGATAGATGTTTTGATTGCCATGATAAATGGCCGAAAGATGGTTATCACGCAGATCTTGATAAATGCATAGAATGTCACACAAAACAATAATTGGGTTCACCCAATTTTTTATGATCTGGAAGATTTGTTCAAGGTTCAAAGTTCAACGTTCAAGGTTCAATGTTCAAAGTTCGAGGTTAAGGTTTAGGTTGAAGCTAAGGAGATAAACTTCAAGTGTCACTCCTACAACCTTTACAACCCTTACTCCCCCTTATTACTCTTACAACCCTTATCACCCCTACTACTCTTAATAGCCCTTATTTGCAAAAACTGAAATGACGCCAGAAAAAACAATTACTGATCTTTGCTCAAAAGATACTTAGTATAAGCAGCCACCACAATTGAATGCGTAATCTTATTATCTATTAAATATTTTTTAAACTCAGTTTCATCCATTAAAACAATCTCTATATCTTCAAATTTATCAAAATTGGTTTTCCCTACATTCTTACAATTGTAAGCCACATAAATATGGCATTTATTACTAAGAATTGCAGGGTTTGGATGCACAAACCCCAGATATCTTATATCATCAGATTTATATCCTGTTTCCTCTTCAAGTTCTCTTACTGCTGCCAAACTATGTGGCTCCCCTAAGTCGATCGCACCACCAGGAAACTCTAAAGTAGTATCTTCAACTGCAAATCTAAATTGTCTTACCAAAACAAATCTACCATTATCCGTAACGGGAATTATCACAACCCAATTTTTCGTATTTATTGCACAAAATGGGTGCGTTTCACCATTTTTTAAAAACTCATAATACTTATGATCTATATTGAGAATATGATCCTGAAATTTTTTCTCAACTTTAATTAACTTCCAATATTTTTCCATTAAAGAATCAAACCGCCTCCACTCTGATTGCTACCTGAAGGTGGTGTTAACCCCTCCAAATTTGATGTGATTTTTATGTTACTCTTTGCTTCAAGGTATTTATTTTTCAATTCCTCTGGGACTTTAGTATATTCATACAATATCTTATCACTTGATATTTCTCCGCCTATCTCATCTTCAAAAGGAAAACCAAAGGGCAAAATTGCTATTTGCACACCAGATCCACCCACAGGAATTGTTTGTACTGCAGCAATATCTTTCAAACTTTTAGTTTCATCATCATAGTTCCCAATAACGGTGTCGCCACTAACAAGCTTAACCATTTTTATTTCGTATGCCATCATTTCCTCCAACTTTTTTTGTGGGTTAAGAATATACATTTTGTTTAAAAAATCAACCATCATTCAATCTTTAAAATGAAAAATTATTGACATTGTTTCAATAGATGACTATTAAAATAATTATAATTAAGGGAGGTGCATTATGGCACATGTAATTACTGATGAGTGCACAAACTGCGGTGCTTGCGAAGACGAATGCCCAGTAGGTGCTATTAGCGAAGGAGATGGCAAAAGGGTTATTGACCCAGATACTTGCACAGACTGTGGCGCTTGTGTAGAAGTTTGCCCAGTTGATGCAATCGAAGGTCCTTAAGAAATAATCTTAAGGGGTCAGCAAGACCCCTTATTTTTTAATACAAAACACTACTACCAGGGTAGGTATTATGGGTATTATCAAATGGTTTAAGGATGAAATAAACAATATTTTTGAAAAAGACCCAGCAGCAAGAAGTGTCCTTGAAGTCATATTTTGTTATCCAGGATTTCATGCAAATATAATGCATAGAATCGCTCACTGGTTTTGGACACACAAGATGTATTTCTTAGGAAGATTTATATCACACATATCTCGTTTCCTAACAGGGATTGAAATTCACCCAGGAGCAAAAATCGGTAAAAGATTTTTTATTGATCATGGAATGGGTGTGGTTATAGGTGAAACAGCGGAAATTGGAGACAATGTAACTATATACCATCAAGTCACACTTGGTGGAGTTAGTCTAAATAAAGGTAAAAGACACCCTACAATCAAAGATAATGTTGTAATAGGTTCAGGAGCTAAAGTTCTTGGTCCTTTTGAAGTGGGAGAAAACTCCAAAATTGGTTCAAACTCTGTAGTAGTAAAAGAAGTTCCTCCAAATTCTACTGTGGTCGGTATACCTGGTAGAGTTGTTACAAAAAAAGAAAAAAAACTATTGGACTTTGACCACGATAAATTACCTGATCCTGTAGCAAATGCTATTTCCTGTATTGTCGATAGAGTGGTAGAGCTTGAAAAAGAAATCAAAGAATTACAAAAAAAGGTGGAATACTATGAAAGTGACAACAAGAAGTAGATATGCCATACGAGCTCTTTATGCTCTTGCAATAGCAGGGGGAGACAAAATACCAGTATCATTAAAAAAAGTATCAGAAATGGAATCTATTTCAATGAAATATTTAGAAAGAATTTTTTCTCAGCTACTAAAAGCAGGCATTGTTGATTCAGTAAGGGGTATTTATGGTGGATATATTTTCAGTAAGCCTCTTAAAGAAATTACTTTAAAGGATGTTGTAAATATTATGGATGGTCCTATTAAACCTGTAGACTGTATAGATGAAGATGCTTGTGAGCATGCTAAAAGCTGTAGTATCAATTGGATATGGTTTGAATTGAAAAATCTAATTGATAATTTTTTGGAAAAGATTACATTTGATGATTTAGTATATAAGAATTTTACCTTAAAGAAGGAGGATCTATAAATGTCTATCTATTTTGACAATAGCGCAACAACTCCAATGGACCCCCGTGTAATTGAAGCTATGCAACCATATTTCAAAGAGAAGTTTGCAAATCCATCTAGTATTCATATTCTGGGGAGAGAAATTAGAGAAGACATTGAAAGAGCAAGAGAAACGGTTGCAAAAAGTATAAAGGCAGAATCTCAAGAAATAATTTTCACAGCAAGCGGTTCAGAGTCTGACAATATGGCAATAAAAGGTGTAGCTTACGGCCTGCGTGAAAAAGGTAAACATATAATCACCTCTAAAATTGAACATAAAGCAGTTTTAGAGACATGCAAATATTTAGAACAGGAAGGGTTTGAAGTTACTTACCTACCTGTAGAAAAGAATGGAATTATCAATATAGATGAACTTAAAAAAGCAATTCGCGATGATACTATTTTAATCTCAATTATGCTTGCAAACAATGAAATAGGAACAATTCAGCCCATAGAAGAAATTACAAAAATTGCAAGGGAAAAAGAAATTATTGTTCATACCGATGCTGTACAAGCAATGGGTAAAATGCCTATAGATGTATCCAAGTTAGGAGTTCATCTTTTAACATTTTCTGGGCATAAAATATATGCTCCAAAAGGTATTGGTGTGCTATATGCAGAAGAAAGAATAAAAGATTTTCTAATACCAATAATCCATGGTGGACATCATGAATTTGGATTAAGGGCTGGAACCGAAAATGTGCCTTATATTATTGGAATAGCCAAAGCATGCGAAATAATCGAAAATGAACTAGAAAAAGATATAAAGCATGTTAAAACATTAAGAGATAAATTTGAAAGTAGAATCTTGAATGAAATACCTGATACAATCTTAAATGGAGACAGAGAAAAAAGGGTGTGCAGCATATCAAATATAAGTTTCAAATATATTGAAGGAGAAGCTTTGATGGTTTATGCAAATGAAGTATGCTGCTCCACAGGAAGTGCATGTACATCAGATAGTGTGGACGCATCCCACGTGCTTTATGCCATCAATGTGGACCCGGTTGATGCACATGGAGCTCTAAGATTTAGCTTTGGAAGATTTAATACTATGGAAGAAGTTGACAAAGCCGTAGAAATTATAAAAGATAGTGTAAATAAATTGAGGCAAATGTCTCCCCTTTACAATAAAAGATAAATTTGTTATAATTTCCATTATTTAGGAGGAGTTTTTGAGTTTATTCAATAAAGTCTACAATTTTAAAGATGCCGAGCAGGTTAGACAGTTAGGTCTTTACCCCTATTTCAGGGTAATCGAGTCTGAGCAAAACACAGAAGTAATTATTAATGGTAAAAAAGTTTTAATGCTTGGCTCAAATTCATACCTTGGGCTTACAAATCATCCCAAAGTTAAAGAGGCAGCCATTAACGCCATTAAGAAATATGGAACAGGTTGTGCCGGCTCAAGATTTTTGAATGGGACATTAGATATTCATATTGAATTGGAAGAAGAGTTAGCTGATTTCGTAGGAAAAGAAGCAGCAATACTCTATTCAACAGGTTTTCAGGCAAACCAAGGTGCAATAGCTCCTCTTGTAGGAAGAAACGAATATGTGATTATTGATAAATTAGTTCATGCATCCATAATCGAAGGATGCCGTCTTACTCTTGGTAAAATGCTTAGATTTAACCATAACGATATGGAATCCCTTGAAAATAAATTATCATCTATTGAGCTTGAGCGAGGAAAACTCGTTGTTGTAGATGGTGTTTATAGTATGGAAGGGGACCTTGCTGATTTGCCAAATATCGTAAAAATTGCAAAAAAATACAATGCCGAAGTTATGGTTGATGACGCCCATGGTATCGGTGTTTTTGGAACAAATGGAAGAGGTACTTGTGATCATTTTGGACTTACAGATGATGTAGCTCTTATTATGGGAACCTTTTCAAAATCCTTTGCATCCCTTGGAGGATTTATTGCCTCATCAAAGGAAATAATCGACTATTTAAAGCATAGTTCAAGGGCGCTAATTTTTTCAGCTTCAATGTCCCCTGCAAATGCCGCAGCTGTAAAAGCTTCTCTTGAAATTTTGAAAAACGAGCCTGAAAGGATTGAAAAACTATGGGCAAATACCCACAGGTTACGTAAAGGCTTGCAAGAATTGGGACTTGATACAGGAAATAGTGTTAGCCCCATAATTCCAGTACAAATAGGTACTGACTTAGATGTTTTTAAAGTGTGCATGATGCTTTTAAATGAAGGAGTATTTGTAAATCCTGTAGTTACCCCTGCAGTCGAACCTGGAAAAGCAATTATAAGACTAAGTGTTATGGCCACACATACTTTTGAGCAAATAGATTTTGCTCTTGAAAAAATTGAAAAAGTTACAAAACAACTTGGGGTACTGGTTTAAAAATTGTCAGACATAATTATAAAAGAAGTCAAAAATAAAAGTGAATTATTAAAATTTATAAAATTCCCTTTAACTCTTTATGAAAATTGTCCTTATTATGTGCCTCATCTAACTATTGAAAGAAAGGAATTTTTTAATCCAAAAAAAAATCCTTTTTTTAATCATGCTGATGTTTCATATTTTTTAGCCTACAAAGATAGAAAAATCGCTGGACGAATTGCAGCAATAATTGATCATAACTTTATCAATTTTCAAGGAGAACAAACTGGGTATTTTGGTTTTCTTGATTTTATTGATGACTTAGAAGTAGTAAAAAAACTTTTTGAGCATGCTCTTAATTATCTAAAAAATAAAGGTATTAAAAAGGTTATTGGTCCATTCAATTTCTCCACAAACCATGAAATTGGCATTCTCTTAGATTCTTATGATTTACCGCCAGTAATAATGATGACATACAATTACGAATATTACCCCCACCTTATAGAATCATGCGGGTTTAAAAAGGAAAAGGACGTTCTTGCCTATAAAATGGAAGTGAATGATTTTCCAGAAAGAGCACAAAAAGCATACAACTTATTAAAAAATAGACTAAATGTAACACTTCGCTCTGTAAACATGAAAAAGTTTTATGAAGAACTAGAGTTAATCAAGGAAATATACAACAGTGCATGGGAAAAGAACTGGGGTTTTGTCCCAATGACAGATGAAGAATTTGACTTCATGGCAAAAAATCTAAAAAGTATAATAATACCCGATTTATGTATTATTGCAGAATATGAGGGGAAACCTGTAGGATTTTCTTTAACCCTTCCTGATATCAATCAAATCCTAATTAAACTTAATGGTAAACTTTTCCCCTTTGGTATATTTAAATTTATAACAGGATTTAAGAAAATCGATTTTGCAAGGGTAATTACTCTTGGAATTGTAAAAGAATTTAGAAATCGAGGTCTTGACTACCTGCTTTACTATAAAACATTTGAAAACGGGTTTAAACATGGTTTTTATAAAGGAGAATTATCCTGGATATTAGAAGATAACAAACCTATGAATTTGGCCTTACAAAAAATGGGTGCATCAGTTTATAAAACATACAGAATTTACAGTAAAAACATATAAATAGTTATTCAAGGTTCAACACGTGTAATAATACCGTACGCATTGTAATTTCCGAACAATAAAACTTGAGTTGTGCGTAGTCAATATACTATACAAATGCTTTATTACACGTGTTCAAGGTTCAACCCGTGGAATAATGACCTACGAACGCCCAATCACTAACAACGACGCTTATTACGTCTATCTCATCAAAAAACAGTCGACAGTTGTATTTCACGGGTTCAATGTTTAAGGTTAAGGCTGAGGGTTAAGGGTGAAGTGAATAGTGAAACGAAAAACGTTTTCAATTTACGAAATATTAGAACGTTAAAACGTATGATCGTTAGAACGTTGGAACGTATGAATGTTAGAACGTTAAATAGTTCTCACTGAAAAAGTGAGAACTATTTAAATAAAAATTTTCTTAATAAGTTTTCATTTTATGAAATGAAGTTGTTGCATAATACAAAAAGAAATATTGCAAATACATAACTCGATCCTAAACGTATTGGTAATAAAGAGATTGCTTCGCTAACGCTCGCAATGTTCTGTGTTAAAAGTCAAGCATTTTTTGCACTATGTGTTAATCCTGCATGATAATCAGGATCATAAGGTTTTCCACTTTTCAATATCCCAAAAGCTTGTCTTATTAATTTATTTGCAACAGCAATTAACGCTAGCTTTTTAGGTTTCCCAGATGCAATCAACCTATAATACAAAGTCCTACAGCTCCTGTTATGCTTACAAGCACTTAATGAACACATAAATAATATTTTTCTCATATACGTGTTACCCCTCTTGGATATTTTACCTCTGCCTTTAATTGAACTCCCTGACTCATAAGGACTAGGACAAATCCCAATATATGAACTTACTTGCTTAGCCTTATCGAAATTTTTAAAACATTTAAGTTTACCTATTACAAGTGAACAAAACTTTAATCCAGCACCTGGAATACTACGTAAAAGCTCATATTCCACTTTAAAATTTTTCTTTATTAATCTCTCTAGTTCCTTCTCCGCTTCTCTAATCTTTCTTTGATATGTTTTTATCATGCTTTTGTAACTTTTTATTATTTCAGGAAATTTATAGTATCTTTGCATTAAACTTTCCAATTGATTACTTAGCGTGTTTATTTGATTATAAAAATCATCTATCATGTTTAACGTTAATTCTATCTTTTCTGAGAGTTCATCTGTAGGACTAAATAAGTATTTATCACCATAAATATAACCAAACTCTGCTATCTTTTTAGAGTCTGCCTTATCTGTTTTTAATCTGTTTAAATCAATACCTATAAAGTTTTTTATTGCAAGCGGATTTACTACTGATACTATACATCCTAATTCTTTTACTAAATAGGTTGCTAACTTTAAGTGATATACTCCTGTGTTTTCCATTATGAAAAGTGTGGTTGATAAATCTAATCTCTCTTTGTCAAAAAAATCTTTTTTAAATAAGTTAGTATTATTAGAAACTTCGTAAAAACTATACTTCTTACCATCATATACGCTTATGGATAAATTCAACTTCGATACATCAATACCTACCACCTTTTGATACTTATACATTTACTCACCTCAAATTTTTTATTGAGCTTGCTCCCTTTTTACTCTATCATCGTAAATACAGGCTTTATGCCTAATGTTCTGTTCTGAGTAAAGGGAGCCTAATGTGGGGATAACATTGCGAACGGTCTTTTTAGACCAATGACAATCATATCCTTCTCCACATTAGGTACTCTCTATAATATTAAATTAATTTTTACTGCTCGTTAATATCTTTTAATAATTTGCAATATACGATGACACATTACCATGCCCTGTCATTGCGAGGAACGAAGTGACGAAGCAATCTTTTGTTTATCAATGAGTTATAAAACAAATAATCTATTATTGTGAAATATCCTCGAAATTAATTTTATAAATACTTAAAAGTGGGGGTTATATCCCCCATTTTTTTGTGAAAATTATCCAAAAACTGGGGGAATTTTTATAGGAATATTGGAATAAATCTATTATTATAAATTAGTTGCCACTTTTTCAGTGGCAACTAAGTAAGTCACATCTTGCAAAAATATGACTGCATAATACTCTCATTAAACTATATTTCAAAAAAACTTCTCAGATAACTTTAATTGATTCTACACCAGAGATACTTTTTATCTTTGTTATCAACCTATTGAGCTGATTCTTATCAGTTACCTCTATGCTGAACGTTTGCCTTGCCTTACCTGCCATAATTGGTTTTGCCGTAAATTCTATAATATTTATCCCCATATCTTTGATTACATTTGTTATTTCACTCAAAATTCCAGGACGATCCTCTGTAATAGAATCCACTTTTACAGACATTTTAAAACTTATATCAACATTCCAATCCACATCAATAACACGATTTTCATCTATGGCCATATTTTTAAAATTTTTACAATCTTCTTTGTGAACAACAATACCACGCCCTCTAGTAATATACCCCTTAATTTTATCTCCGGGCAAAGGTTTACAACATTGAGCAATCTTAACCATCATATCTTCTATGCCATCAATTATAAAAGGATCTCTTCTGGGTACAGTCTTTGGAGCTTGAACAACCTGACCTTCCTTAGGCTTAACAAATACATGAACAACCTGTCTCGGTGAAAGTCTACCGTAACCAACAGCTTTAATAAGATCATCATAATCTCTTAAGCTAAATTTCTCTAAGATCTTTTTTAAATTATCCTTTTCTTTAATAATTTGCTCAAAATCTAATTCATGCTCAACAAAAGTCTTATTAAGAAGGTATTTTCCTATCTCAATTGCTCTGTCCTCTTCCTTCTTTCGCAGATAACTTCTAATTCTTGTCTTAGCCCTGTTAGTTTTAACAAAGTTTAACCAATCTCTACGAGGCTCCTGATTTGGTGAAGTTAGAATTTCCACCTTCTCACCATTTTTCAACTTATACTTTAAAGATACCATTCTCCCATCAACTTTTGCACCAACACATCTATGTCCTACCTCAGTATGTATAGCATAAGCAAAATCAATAGGAGTAGAACCAACCGGCAATTCCACAATATCTCCATTAGGAGTAAAAACATATATCTGTACAGGTAAAACGTCTTCTTTTAAAGCCTCTACGAACTCTTTCGGATCTTTTAAATCTTTTTGCTCTAACAACTGCCTAAGCCAAACAAAGGTCTTGTCCTCTTTTGGATCAAAAACTTTACCTTCTTTATATTTCCAATGAGCAGCAATCCCTTCTTCAGCAATTCTATGCATCTCATAAGTTCTAATCTGAAATTCAACCTTCATCCCCCTAGGACCGATAACAGTGGTATGCAAAGACTGATACATATTCGATTTGGGCATGGCTATATAATCTTTTATTCTCCCCTGGATAGGCTTCCACAAGTTGTGAATTACACCAAGTGCCGCATAACATTCTGGTACTGTCTTTACCAAAATTCTTAACGCTAGAAGGTCATATATTTCATCAAAAGAAGTTTTCTTTCTTATCATTTTTGTATAAATGCTATAAAAATGTTTAGGACGTCCTGTAACCTCTGCTTCAATCCCTTCATCTTCAAGAGCTTTTTTAATAATAGCCAAAACTTCTTTTAAGTATTCTTCCCTTTCACTACGTTTTAATTTAACCTTATTGTAAATATCATAATAAGCCTCAGGATTAAGTATTCTAAATGACAAATCTTCGAGCTCCCATTTTATCCATGCAATCCCAAGTCTATGGGATAAAGGTGCATAAATTTCTAAAGTTTCCTTTGCAATTCTTTTCTTCTTCTCCTCACTCAAATAATGAATTGTCCGCATATTATGAAGTCTATCTGCAAGTTTTATAACAATTACTCTGATATCTTTAGACATAGAAATGAGCATTTTACGAAATGCCTCAGCCTGCTTCTCCTCATGAGATTTGAAATTAATTTTCCCAATCTTTGAAACACCATCTACAAGAAAGGCTACATCTTCCCCAAAAAAATTCGCCAATTCCTCATAGGTTGCATCGGTATCTTCAAGAGTATCATGCAATAAACCTGCCACAACCGTATCAAGATCCATATTCATCTCTGCTAAAATATAAGCCACATTTAAAGGGTGAGATAGATAAGGTTCTCCACTCTTCCTAAGTTGACCTCTATGTTTTGTGGCAGCATATACGTATGCTTTATGTAATTTCTCTAAATTTTTTATTCCATTTTTAGTTAATCTTTCTTGAATATCTAACAATCTAACAACTTTTTTTACTTCAGGCATTTTAGACTCTTTTTATATCTTTTAATTTTAATAATATTGAACGATCCCCAAACCATTGATTAATTTCAGGAGTAAAAACTATATCAAAGGTATCATAACCTTTTACATATGATTGATATTCTTTCATATTATAGCCAACAATTTCAAAGACGTATCTATCCTTTTCTATAAATCCTCTCAAATGAGATTTATCCCTTCCAGTAAATCCAAATTGCTGATATTTTTTTACATTCCTCATACAAAATAATGGCTCTTGATTACCCTGACCAAAAGGCTTCATTCTTTCCAGCCAATTCATAAGATCCATATTTATATCTTTAGGATTAACTATAGCATCTATCATCAGTTCAGGATGCTGGTCATTAGCTCGCCTGTACTTTTTAACCACTTCATCAAAACGTCTTTGAAGCACCTTTATGTTTTGTTCATAAAGCTGAATACCAACTGCATATTTGTGTCCACCAAACTTAAGGAAAAGATCTGAAATCTCTTTCAAACAGTTATAGAGATGAAAATCTGCAATACTTCTAGCAGAACCTTTTCCGATCCCTTCTTCAAGAGAAATTACAATTGCAGGTTTATTATATTTCTCAGCCACCCTTGATGCCACAATCCCAATTATTCCCGGATGCCATCTATCAGAATATAAAACAATACCTGAGAATCTTTGTGCTAAACCAAGCCTTTCAATTTTATTAAAAGAATCACTTAAAATCCTTCTTTCCATCTCTTGACGATATCTATTTTCAATATCCAACTCTTCTGCAAGCCATCTTGCTTCATTTTTATTTTTAGTTATAAGTAATCTTACTCCTCTATCACTTTCACCAAGTCTTCCCACAGCGTTAATTCTTGGCGCCAAAACATATCCCACGTGGGATACTTCGATATTTGTATTCAATAAACCCGTTACCCTTTTCAATTCGTTCAGACCTATTCTCACATCTCTATTAGAAAGTATTTTGAGACCGTGCTTTACAAATATTCTGTTCTCATCCACCATAGGAACTACGTCAGCTATTGTTCCAAGAGCAACAATATCTAAATATTTTTTCAAATTAGGGATTTTGTCTTTAAAAAAGTTATTTATGGAAAGAAAATATCTCATTGCCATTATAAACTTAAAGGCTACCCCTACTCCTGATAGCCCTTTAAACTCGTATTCATCATCTTCTCTCATTGGATTTAATATACTATAAGCGCTTGGTAATTCATCTAAAGGCTTATGATGATCTGTGATAATAACATCAATTCCGCATGTTTTAGCATATTCAATTTCCCTTATAGCTGTAATACCACAATCTACTGTTATTAAGAGTGAAATATTTTTTATTTTAAGTTCATCAATAGCTTCAATGTTCAAACCATAACCTTCTTCAAGTCTATTTGGAATGTAATATATAACGTTTGCACCAAGTTCTTTTAAAAATAGATAAATCAATGCAGTGGATGTAACACCATCCACATCGTAGTCGCCATATATACATATTTTTTCCTTAGCTATTATAGCCTCGTAAACCCTCCTTACAGCTTTTTCCATATCTTTCATATGGAAAGGGTTTCTTAAACTTTGCAAAGGTGTATTGAAAAAAGTATTTAAATCATGAGAAGTCAAAACCCCTCTTTTGAAAAGAGTCATACCGATAGGGATTGGCAAATGCCATTTATCTATAAGATCAAAAAGCTTCTCTATATCTACTTCTTCTATAAACCAATTATATTTAGGGGAACATCCCAAATATTTCTTCATCTTTTCACCGATTTTATAATAATGATTATATTCATACTTTATGATATAGATTTTTTTATTTAAATCAACATATTTGAATTTACAACAAATTAATAAATTAAGTAAAAACCCCGCTAATATAAAAGGGAAGAAAGTTTCATTTTTTTTGAAATAATTAAGCTTAATTGACTTTCTAAATTTTACTTAAAAATTACTTTTCTATACCTTCTCGAGCTAGTATCCCTTGATGAAAATAGTGTTTCACCTCTTTAAATTCTGTAACCAAATCAGCATTATCTATAAACTCTTTTGGAGCATATCTACCTGTTAGAACAAGCTCTACATTCTCAGGTTTATTTCTTATCAGACTCAAAACAAGCTCTGTTTCAATCAATCCATAATAAACTACAACATTTATCTCGTCAAGCACTACTAAATCATATTGTGCTGACTCTATAATTCTTTTTACTTCATTAAAACCTGCTGATGCAAGCCTGTAATCAATCTCCTCAGGTTTACCTCTTATTAAACATCCTCTACCATATGTCTTTACCTCAATATTTTCTATCTGTCTCAGTATGTTATGTTCATTATATTCAGCTGTTTTCAGAAATTGTGCAAAAAAGACCCTTAAACCTGCCCCAGCAGCACGTATGGAAAGACCAATAGCTGCAGTGGTTTTACCCTTTCCATTACCAGTATAAACTTGTATAAATCCCCTATCCAACATCATCTAACAATCATAAATCATTTATTATCTTCTTCCACCGCTTCTAAAAGCTCATCGGCAAATTCTGGCAAAGCAGAATCAACCCTTACCCATGGAGAAATCAATCTTATGCCTATAGGATTTTCCAAAAAATCAGTTTTTGCATTGTTGATTGCTTGAGTAAAAGCTTCAACAGCAGCAATCTCACTATGTCTATCAAAAGCAACCCCATTTATCAAAGCAAAAGCATTGAAAGATTCAATGGCAATCCTCGCTTGCTGGAAATAAGTACTCACAAGAGATTTAAAAAAAGCATCTGATAAAAGTATCCCTTCTTGACTCAATATTCTGAAAAGAGTCTTTGCAATATCTGTGGCCATACGTAGCAAACCTTTGTTCGGCTCATTTTTATTAAGAGGGCTATGTTTATGTTCATAAGTTTCTAAAACTTCAACCTGACAAATCCTATTAATAGAAGTATTTTGGTAAATTTCACTTAGCAAGGATACCTCAAGTCCCCAGTCAGGTGAAAATCTAATACCTTTAGCTAGCTCTCTAATTATGGCAAACTCTCCTGATAAGGCATATCTAAAACTGTCTAAATAGTCTAAAAATTTATTATCATATCCTATCAATTTCTTCAAAGCTCTCACAAGAGGGGTATAAAACAACCTCATCACACGGCCATAAATTTTATCTGATACCCGTGCATAATACCCTTTGCTAAACTCATAATTAAGACCACGATGAATAATTGGAAAAACCAGCCTTGCCACAATATCCCTTTTATAGTTTACTATATCACAATCATGTAAAGCTATAGCATAAAACCTGTTGTCAGCTAAAATATATCCAAGAGCCATCCACACCACACGACCTTTACCGGGAATATTGAGCGGAAATCCCTGTTGTATCAATTTAGAATATAAAGCCTGTATTTTTTTCCCATGATTCCAAACTATTTTTACATTTTGAGGTAATTCACTCATTATTTTTTTTACATGTAGAAACTGTTCCTCATTTGCCTGATCAAGGGATAACACTACAGTATCAATAAAGTGAGCTTTTTTCAGTTCTTCAATTATAGTGTACATTGCAGGTCTTTCAAACTCTGAATACAAGGCTGGTAGCAACAAAGCAATTTTTCTTTTATCAATAAATTGTGAAATCTCGGCTTCAATATCTTCTATAGGTCTCTTTGTAACATTCTGCAAAGTCGTAATAATACCATTTTGAAAAAAATCAGCCATTATACACTCCCAAACTTTTTAACAAATCAATCACCTCATAATTAAAACCCTCTGGGCCTATGAAGTTTGATTTAATTACGTTTTTCACGCTACATTCCACATGCTTTCCATCCCATTTTTTAACTAAAATCGGATACTCTACCTCTTTCAGCAAATCAATATCGTTGCTGCTATCTCCTACACCTATTGTAACAATTTTTTCATATTTTTTCACATAAAATTCTTTAACTTTTTCCACTGCTTTTCCTTTATCCTGATGTTTACCAACAAGGTGATAAAATCTACCACCCTTTAAAATTTTAAAATCACTCTTTTCCACTTCTCTCAAAAGCTCTTCAACTGCGCATTTATCTTCTAAAATAAAAGGTTCACTAAACTCCCTCATCTTACTGAGCGAAAGTCTCTCAAAAGGTAAGCTCATAATTTCCATCAACTCATCATCACTCATCTCTGAAAAAAGCTTTAAATTATACTTCTTTTTCAAACTTTGACCAAACCTAATCAAATCATTCCTTTTTGCCCCTAATATAAGAGCGTAAAAACCTTCTCCAATCTCCTGCACCTTTTTTTTAAGATTTTCATCAATATCTTTTTCTCTGAAAATTATCCCTCCGCCATTTTCCACTATAAATGGATAATCAACCCCCATATCTTCCTGCAGTTTTAAAACTTCTGCTCTTGTTTTGCTGGTTGTAAAAATTAAAGGAATATTTTTCTTTTTAATAATTGATAATGCTTCTTTTGCGGCATCATAGGAATAGGTATTGTGATCCAGAAGAGTACCATCAAGATCACTAAATATAACTATTTTTCTCATATAATTATAATGAAATAACTTTTCAATTTTGTAAAGATTTTTAGAGTCACCCCAAAATTCACAAAATAACATTTTCTAATACAGAGGAAAATATTTTTCGGGTTTAGGTTTCCAAAAAATCGCCATGGATGGCGATTTTTGAGAAACCTGCCTCGCAAGTGTCACCGGACGTGCCACGAGAATGAGAAAAATATTTTCCTCTGTATTCAGTGTGTAACACGCTAATAATACTAATAAAATTACTGTTCTTTTACAAAAAATGGGGGTGACTCCAGTGTAAAGATTTAATAAACTATTTTATCGATACCAAAAAGCTAACTGTATTTATTATAACCATATTTAGTTTATGCTAAAAAAGTATATCTTATTAATATTTAAACAAATAATTTTTTTGGAGTATTTGTAAGGATAACTTAAAGGGGAACACCCCCTTTAAATCCCCGAACTTAAAGGGGGATCCCCCCTTTTAAAACCCCCAAAATATGGTAAAGACTATAAGATATTAATTTTAAATTAGTTTTCTAAAGAAAACTAATTTAATTAATAAAATCATTAAAAAAATTTATTTAATAAATAGTTCTCACTTTTTCAGTGAGAACTCCTACGTTTTTTTGTTGTATAAGAAAATTATATTATGTAATGAATTAAGAATGGGACAGAGGACTACAGTGGGAATAAGCTTAAAAGCTTCATATTTAGTCTGTCCCCCGTCCCGAAAGTCCCTATTGGTTGATTTGGCTATCAAGCCACTGTCAAACGGGAGTTTGGATTCGGGACTAAAATATTTTAAGTGAGGTTTGACATGAAAAATGACAAATTTGCTTTCTTTATAGGTGTTGATGTTTCCAAAGATAAGTTTAATTGCGCTATTATTAACAATAAGCTTGAACTTCTCAAAGAAGCTGAATTTCAAATGGACATTGATGGTTTTAACAGCTTCTATGACTTGATTAAAAAGTATGACTCCTCTATCATTGCTCTTGAATCTACTGGCAGCTATCACATTAACCTCTTAGCATCCCTTGTATCCAAAAAGAAAGATGTCTGTCTTATTAATCCAGCTCTCATCAAAAAATTTGCCCAATCCGTTACTCTCAGAAAAACCAAAACCGATAAAATTGATGCTGTTATCATTGCTAAATTTATAGCTAAGAATATTGAACATTTCAATTATTTTGCTCTTCCTGAGTCCAATGATATTATCGCACTTGCCAGGATGAGAGAACATATTACTCAGCAGATTGCAAGAGTTAAGACTCAGCTTAAACAGCATCTTACTGTAGTATTTCCTGAACTTGTGGCAAATGCCAATGTATTTACTCAATCCATTTTGCATATCCTTAAACATATGCCTACAGCTGAAATCATCAGGAATGCTAATGAAGATGATATTCAAAAGATTCTTGATGAATTGAAGTTTGCACATAAGTCAAATATTACCCCTCAGAAGCTCATATCCCTTGCTAAATCCTCCATTGGTATTTCCTCTGATATCTGGGCTACTGTCATCAAAGAAGATGTTGAAATGCTCATATTTCTTAATAGCCGACTTGATAATATTACGAAGGAATTTATTGATAAAATAAAATCTTCCAAAAAAGATGATATGGAGATTATTACTTCTATCAAAGGAATTAATGATATTACCGCTGCCCATTTTCTTGCAGAAATTAAAGATATAAACAGATTTGCCAACAAAGGTAAACTTGCTGCCTATGCCGGGATAGATCCTGCTATTAAACAATCCGGAAGTATGTATAGTAACGGCAGAATAAGTAAAAAAGGATCCCGGTCCCTTAGGCGTATTCTTTATCTTATGGCAAGTGGTGTTATGAAGTTTAATGAGTATTTTAGAGCGTATTATTTGAAAAAGAAGGAGGAAGGTATGCCTCATAGAAAAGCTATGATTGCATTGTGTAACAAACTTGTGCGTGTACTTTATGCCATGCTTACAAAAAAAGAGGTTTTTCATATGCCTAAATTATCTTAATAATTTTTAATATTTATAGTTGACTATTTAAGACCTGTGTTTAGGTATCGGCAAATATTCAACAGATGGAGTCTTCTTTACAGGTTGAGGATATAAGCTCATCAGTTGCATAACCTCTGCTGGTATATCTGAGGACACATGTAAGCCAATTTTTTTTGCTTCCTCAAAAGTAATTGGATAGTCATGAGTCCATGTGCCTGTAGATAAAAGTTTTGCAAGTTCTCTAGCCTTTTCATTTCCGTATTTATCATGAAGTAGATCATATACAGCATTTTCAAGCTGATTTATTGCTTTCTTTGATATATCTGCCAAAATCAATGTCTTATCATCTATCTTGTTAATATCTTTTTGCTCAAGAAGTTTCAAAACTGAAGCAGCAGGATACTCACCAAGTTGAGGGTCAACAGGCCCAAGTACTGCATTTTCACTCATAACAATTTCATCTGCCGCCAACGATATCAATGTCCCACCGCTCATTGCATAATGAGGCACAAAAACTGTCACTTTTTCTTTATGTTTTTTCAATGCTCTTGCAATTTGCAGAGATGCCAACACCAAACCACCAGGAGTATGTAAAATCAGATCAATAGGCACATCATCATCTGTCATTTGAATTGCCCTTAAAACCTCTTCAGAATCATCCACATTGATATATTTATAGACGGGAAAACCTAAAAAACTCATTGTTTCCTGTCTATGGACAAGAAGAATTACTCTTGAACCCCTCTTTTTTTCTATTTTTGCAATTAAACGCTGTCTAGCAGATTCTATCATTCTTTGTTTTATCACCGGTTGCATAGCTGCCAGCATAAAAAAGAGCCAAAAAAGCTCATTAAACGTCATAGTCCACCCCTTTTAACGAAAATATCTATATAAAAGCTCATCAGGAAAATAATCCCTGTAATAGTCATTATTTTTCTTAAACAATTTATGGAACAGCATCCCGAACACAAAACCACCTATATGAGCCCACCATGCAATTCCGGATGCATTTTGATTTACTATTACAGTAAAAGTCCCAGAAATTATCTGAGAGAAAAACCAGAATCCTAAAAACACAACTGCAGGTATCTCAAAGAAAAACGGAAAGAAAAATATAGGTATAAGTGTAACAATTCTAGAATGAGGAAACATTATAAAATAAGCTCCCATAACACCTGCAATGGCACCTGAGGCTCCCACAGCCGGAACAACAGAATCAGCATTAAAAATAAAATGTGTGAAGCTAGCAGCAAGACCTGATAAAATATAAAAAATCAGATATTTAAAATGACCAAGCCTATCCTCCACATTATCCCCGAAAATAAAAAGGGTCCACATATTGCTAATGAGATGAAACCAACTACCATGCAAAAACATATTGGTAAAAAACGGCCAATAATTATCCATATGTAAACCAGCAAAATATGCCCACTCAGGATGAGTATATCTGGCAGGTACAAGTCCAAAAATATAAAAAAATCTATTTAAAAAATCAGGTGGTAAAGATACTTCATAAAGAAAAACCAGGGTATTTATTAAAATCAGAATATAATTAACAAAAGGTGTCTCTCTACGAGGGATAATATCCTTAATCGGTATCATAAAACTATATTATATTTAATATAAAAAAAATCAACAAGTTCATGAAGTTGTATAATCCCAATTTTTACAAATAACCATAATCATTAGAAAAACTAGTGAAAAGGGGAGGTAGAAAAAGCTTAACGTTCTAACATTTAAACGTTTTGTTAATTCGAAAATCGACAATCGTAAATCGTAAAGCTTGATGCGTGAGCCGTGATGCGTAAATTGGTAGATGAAGAGGTTCAACGTTATAACTTTCCATCGTTTTAACGTAATTCAAAATTCATCATTAATAATTTTCTATTTCCCTTAGCCTTAGCCTTAACCTCAACCTTCAACAATTTTAAGACGATCTTTGTACTGATAGAAAGCTTCACCAGCCTGTTTGACCAGTGAAGCTTTAAGAATTTTTTATCCATAAAAAATTAGAGGTTTAATACATCAAACATTGAATAAAACCCTGCAGGTTTATCTTTAATCCATTTTGCAGCGGCAAGTGCACCTTTTGCAAAAGTGTCCCTTGTATGGGCTTTGTGAGTTATTTCAATTCGCTCTCCATTTCCGCAAAACATAACGGTATGCTCCCCCACAATATCTCCTGCTCTTATGGTTTGTATCCCTATCTCATTATCCTTACGTTCTCCGATCAACCCTCTTCTGCAATAAACCGCATCTTTCTCAAGATCCCTATTAGTTGCTTTTGCCACCACCTCAGCCATCTTCATAGCCGTACCGCTAGGTGCATCCTTCTTCAGTCTATGATGTGCCTCAATTATTTCAATATCATAAATATTCCCAACAGCTTTAGCCACCATCTCCAATACCTTAAAAGTTAGGTTTACGCCAAGACTCATGTTTGGTGCAAGCAGCACAGGTATCTTATTAGACAAAGCTTTTATTCTTTCCACTTCTTCATTTTCAAAACCTGTAGTCCCTATCACCACAGGCTTACCGACCTTTTCATACATTTCTAAATTTTTCAAAGTTACGGTTTTAAACGTAAAATCTATCAAAACATCCGCGTCTTTTGTAGCAACATCAAAATCATCGGTTATTGCCATGCCTATATTTCCAATGCCAGCCACTTCCCCTGCATCAATTCCAATGAAAGTGGAATCTTTAGCTTCAAGGGCACCAGCTACTCTAATATCACTGTCATCATTACCAAGTGCAATAATTCTTCTTCCCATTTTTCCAGCAGCGCCCACCATACAAATAGCTGTAATACTCATAACATCCCCTCTAATTTTTTAAATTTAATCCAAGGTCAAGTAACACTTTTCTTAATTTCTCAGTATTTGCTTCTGTCATGGTTACAAGAGGAAGTCTTATATCATCCTCAATCATTCCCATAAGATAAAGGGCTTTTTTTACAGGAATTGGGTTTGTTTCAAGAAAAATGGCTTTAAATAATGGATAGAGTTTATAATGCAAGCTTCTTGCTTTTTCGATATCACCTGCGAAAAATGAATCCACAAGTTCAGCCATCATATCAGGCACAATATTAGTGGCAACGGAAATAACACCATCTCCACCAAGACATAAAAGTGAAAAAGTCAAAGAATCCTCTCCACTCAGAAGTAGGAAATCGTCGTTAGTTCCAGCAATAATTTCAGCAGCCTGGTCAAGTGAGCCACTTGCCTCTTTTATCCCTACAATATTTTTTATCTTAGAAAGCTCAATAACCGTATCTGGAAGCATATTTACTGCAGTTCTACCTGGAACATTGTACAGAATAATTGGTATATCCACAGCCTCTGCCACAGCCTTGAAATGTTCATACAATCCTTTCTGAGTTGGTTTATTGTAATAAGGTGTAATGACAAGAGCTGCATCAGCACCAGCTTCTTTGGCATGATTTGTAAGATATATCGTTTCATGCGTACTGTTTGAACCAGTCCCTGCAATTACAGGTACTCTCCCTTTTACCTGATCAATGACAATATCAATAACCTTACAGTGCTCTTCATAGGTCAGTGTGGCAGATTCACCTGTCGTACCGCAAGGCACAATTCCATCTGTTCCATTCGCAATCTGAAATTCCACTAACTCTCTTAGTTTATCTTCATCCACATCCCCATTTTTCATTGGCGTCACTATAGCCACAATACTACCTTTAAACATGACATCCTCCTTCTTAATATTCTAAAGCTTCTCTATTCAATACTCCTGTATAAACAACCCTTGCTTCACCTTCTAAATAAACCTTACCATTTTCCAGATAAACCTTTAACAACAAACCACTACTTGTTTCAATCTCTACAGGTGATTTTACAATCCCTTTTTTAACCGCTACAATTGATGTGGCCACAGAGCCTGTCCCGCAGGCCATAGTTTCATTTTCTACGCCTCTCTCATAAGTACGAACTTTCAGCTTGTTTTCCCCTATTTTTTTGAAAAAATTCACATTGGTACCCGCAGGTTGATAAAACTCATGAAATCTAATACCCCTACCATATTTTACTACATCGAAATTTTCTATATCATCCACCTCAACAACTACATGAGGAACACCTGTATTTATACTGGAAACAGTTAGTTCTTCTCCGTTTAAATTTAACTTATAATCTATCTTCTCATCAAACGGATCGGTAAGCTGCACTTTAACATTAAAACCATCCATAATTTCAGCTTCAATAATTCCGGCAATAGTTTCAAAAGCCATTTTTTTACCAGCAATCCCATTCAAATATGCAAATCTTGCGGCACATCTTGAACCATTTCCACACATTTCCGCTACAGAACCATCTGAATTAAAAAATTGCCATTTGAAATCCACATTATCTGAATTTTCGATTAAAATAAGTCCATCAGCACCCACTGATACACATCTTGCACACACTTTAGGTATAAACTCACTTAAGTTTATATCATTCATCTTACCATCACGATTATCTATGATAATAAAATCGTTACCACTGCCTGTCATTTTATAAAAAGGGATATTCATGATTAGCACCTCTTTATTATCTATAAGTCTTCAGGAATACATTCTAGACCTATAAGGTCATCATAGGTCTCTCTTCTTCTCACAATATAGTACTTGTCTTTATTTACAAGTATTTCAGGAACTCTTGGTCTTGAATTATAATTTGAACTCATTGTAAAACCATAAGCGCCGGCACTCATCACAGCCACCAAATCACCCTGCTGAAAATCAGGGATATCCCTATCCTTAGCTAAAAAATCTCCTGTTTCACATATTGGTCCTACTATATCACCATAAACGTTTTTGTAATTTCCTTCTTTAACTGGCTTTATCTCATGATATGAACCATACAGCGTAGGTCTCATCAAATCGTTCATTGCAGCATCTACAATTTTAAAACTTTTCAATTCTGTATCTTTTGTATAAAGAACTTTTGTTACAAGGGCTCCCGCATTGCCAGCAATAACTCTTCCAGGCTCAAACACAAGGGTTACATCAAGTCCCTTTATCACATCAATTAATTTATCTGCATACTCTTTTGGTGATGGAGGTGTCTCATCTTTATATTTTATCCCAAGACCACCACCAAGGTCCAAATACTTTATCTCAATCCCTTTATCTTTGAGATTCTTCACAAGCTCTACCATAATCTTTGTGGCATCCACAAATGGTGACACATCTGTAAGCTGAGAACCTATATGACAGTGAGCACCAACCACTTCAATATTTGAAAGACTTGCTGCATATTCATATTCCTGATATGCCTTTTCTATAGGGATCCCAAATTTGTTCTTTTTCAAACCTGTAGAAATATATGGATGAGTTTTTGGATCCACATTTGGATTAACTCTTAAAGCGATCCTTGCTTTTTTATTTAATCTTTTTGCTACTTCATTAATCTTTTCAAGTTCCTGAAGTGATTCAATATTAAACATCAAAATATCTGACTTTAAGGCAAACTCAATCTCCTCTTCAGTTTTTCCTACGCCCGCATAAACAATCTTTTTGCTGTCAATTCCAGCTTTCAGTGCACGATAGAGTTCCCCACCAGAAACAATGTCAGCACCACAACCAAGTTTCCCTAACAGATTCAATACAGCAAGGTTAGAATTTGCTTTGACTGCAAAACAGATAATGTGAGGAACTTCTTTAAAACTTGCTTCAAAATCTTCGAAATGCTTTTTGAAAGTAGCTGCACTGTACACATAAAAAGGAGTCCCTACTTCATCTGCAATTTTCTTTAAAGGAACTTCTTCACAGTACATTTCTCCATTCATATAATGGAAATGATTCATTCTAATCTCCTTTAACTTTTTTCCCTTCCATTTAACATTTAAAGGTATTTTTGTCAAAGGTTATAATGATTTTAAGTTACTCTAACCCAAAAAAATTAAAAAATTAATCATCCTTTAATAATTTTAATAAACTCATCCTCGGTTATATCAGAATCGATCTCTAATGTTTTTATTCTGCTCTTTTCTCCGCTGATAATTTTAACCTTAGATTTACTGATTCCAAGTTTTTTAGACAAAAACTTTATCAACTCCTTATTTGCTGCACCATCCACAGGAGGAGATGCTATTTTTAATTTTGGCATTCCGTTAAATAAATCAGTATATTCACTTTTTTTAGCCCCTGGTTGTATATAAAGAGTAATTCTAATCCCCATTTTTATGACCTCTTACATCACTAAAATATGCACTGTTTAACAGTAAAACATCTGTATTCTCATCAATAGTTTCTTTTACTTCTCCATCAAATTCATTAATATAAAACTCGCCATCCTTCAACATCGAAATTTCATAAAAAGCATCAACCCCTTCTTTATTATTAAAAGTTGCATGCACTACCCTCCCTTTCTTTAAAAATATTCTACCATCCCCATTTTCTGAAAAAAATTCAATCATCAAACTTTTAGTTGAAGCTGAAGTAATCTGAATAATATCAAAAAATGAAAAATCTCTTAGTTCTCCAGATATCTTCTCAATCTTTTTCCCACTTTTCTTACTCACAAATAGATGATAGTATGCATCTATAAATCTTTCAATTCTTCTTGTAGATAAAGAAGAAATTTCTGTGAATGAAATACCGTATCTATTTTTGTCTCTAATATTACAAATAATTGCTTTAACATTCTGAACCTCTTTTCCATCGGGAAGTATAAAATTTAATATAAGGCTATCTCCAATATCGCACGGATAATTAATATTTATCAACGCTCCCTTTACACTCAAATCAAGAATGGTTGCACTTAAGAGTTTTATTCCCTTATAATTGATATTGCATGGTATTTTTACAGGCACTCTTTTATAGTCTCTAAGTTTTGTAATCAAATAATCTTTAGGATAAGAAATAACTATCAAATTTGCTGATTCAATTTCACCAAAAATTCTTGATTTAAATTCAATTAATGAATCTTCAAAAGAATATCTTGTGGTGACAACCTCATATGTCTCAAAGAGCTTGTCTATGTCTCTACTTGTTTCACATATCAAATACTTTCCAAAATCCCAACCTATGATTTTAGAACTATAAAACTTCACATTATTTTCAACAAAAACAAGCTCTGAACCAATTTTAAACTCATCAAAAAAAGAGTCAGATACAAGTTCAGCTCTAATTTGTCTTTTTAAAAGCTTTGTGAATTTTAAAAGTTCGTTAATGTCTTCAATAATGTTTGCAAGTTTTTTCTCTGTTTGAACTACACATATATTTAGATCAATTATCTGTTTTTCTTTTCCTCCTTCTTCCACCTGTTCAATAGTCACATTTTCTTCTTCAACAATACTATCAAACAATTCATCAATTTCTATACCTTTTAAATCACTATTTACAGCAATAAGATTTGCATTATGTTTAAATAGCTTAGCAGTAATTGAATTTGGATATAAATTTATCAGTGGAATCTGCCTGTTAACAGACTCTTGAAAATTTTCATCTTCAGGTAAAAATCCTAAAAGTTGAACCTCTAGCTGTAAAAATTTCTTTACTGTGTCTTTAAATTTTTCAAAAATAGTGGTTACCTGCTGCTTTGATTTTGCCCTATTTATTATTATGCTATATTTTTTAATAACACCTTTTTCTTTTAAAACCTTTAAAATGGAATAACTATCTTTAATTGACGTTACTTCTGGTAACAAAATCACTATAACTTCATCCGCAAGCTTAATAAAAGAAATTATCTCACTTGATATACCTGCCCCAGTATCTATTACCAAAAAATCATATTGAGATTTAATCTTACTTATCTCTTTTTTAAGTTTGTCTCTTTCTTTTTTAGTCAACCTTGTTAACTCTAAGATCCCACTTCCTGCAGGAATAAGCGAAAAATTGGGCAGTTTATCATGCTCAATTATAATCTTCTCAATGGGAATATCTCTTTTCACAATATCTTCAATGGTGTATTTAGGTTTTGAGCCAATAAGCAAATCTACATTTCCAAGAGCTAAATCGGCATCCAATAAAGCCACTTTGTAATTTAGCTTTGCAAGTGCAATGGCAAGATTTAATGAAATATTAGTTTTACCGACTCCACCCTTTCCACTTGTTATGGTAATAACTTTAGTTTTCCTATCCATAAAGTAATTGTATCACATATTGTAAATATATCAAATTTGTAATAATTACAGATTTTTAAAAAACACTTTAAAATTGAATATCTTTCAAATATAATATTTTAAGGACCTTTGTGTAATTATAAATTTTGGATTTTTGCTCAGCTGCTGTTGTTTAAACACAATGCCGTCATTCTGAGTTTGGCCTTGGTCGGACACAGAATGATAATCTGTAACAGTTTTGTGCTTACTTATTTTTTACTAAGCAAAGGTCTCATTAGATGAAAAGGGAGGATTAAAATGAAAGCAGCCATTATTGGAGCCACAGGATACACTGGATTTGAGCTCATAAAAATTCTTTTAAAACACCCTAAAATTCAAATTAGTAGTATTACCAGTGATACTTATGCAGGTACTCCTTATTCTGCTCTCTACCCTCAACTAACTGAAATTTTTGACAAAGAAATAGAGCCTAACGATTATGAAAAAGTAGCAAATAATTCTGACATTGTTTTTCTCTGTTTACCCCATGCTGCATCTATGGAGGCTGCAAACTTTTTCTACCAAAAAGGGAAAATGGTAATAGATTTAAGTGCCGACTTCAGATACAGTGAAACTACAATATATGAAACCACCTATAAAACAAAACATAAATATCCCGAACTCTGTAAAGAAGCAGCCTATGGTATCCCTGAAATTTTCAAAAAAGATATTCAAAATTCTAAGTTATTAGGGAACCCTGGTTGCTACCCCACAAGCATAATCATACCTCTTTTTCCTCTTCTAAAAGAAGGACTAATTAATGAAGAAATTATTGCTGATTCGAAATCAGGAGTTAGTGGCGCAGGGAAAAAACCCACCGAAAAAACTCATTTTTGCGAAGTAAACGATGATTTTAAACCATATGGAGTTCTATCTCACAGGCATGAATCAGAAATTGATTTTATCCTAAAAAAAGCGAATGCAAACATCGATCTGGTATTTACTCCACATCTGCTCCCTATCACAAGAGGCATTGAATCAACCATTTATACAAAAAGTGATAAAAACATTGATATACTGCACCAATGTCTATTTGATTACTATTCAAATTCTCCTTTTGTCAGAATCTATAAAGACGGTAGAATCCCAGCAATAAAAAATGTAGCTAATACAAACTACATTGACATTGCTCTTTTCAAAAGAGGGGAAAAAGTTGTAATAATCTCTTGCATAGATAATCTGGTAAAAGGAGCAAGTGGCCAGGCTGTCCAAAATATGAATATTATGTTAGATTTTAATGAAACTCTCGGACTTTTATAGGAGGTAATGATGATTTTAATTAAAGATGGTGGTGTAGCAACCCCTCTCGGCTTTCAAGCAGCAGGAATCAATATCGATATAAAAGGAACAGGCTCAACGAAAAAAGACTACGGACTTTTAATTAGCGATGTACCGTGCCAAGTCTCAGCTACTTTTACTAAAAACAGAGTAAAAGCTGCACCTGTAATTTACGATATGAAACTACTTGACGAACAATCCGACTTCTTCGGCATTATAGTCAATAGTGGAAATGCTAACGCATGCACAGGACAAATAGGTTTAGAAGACACAGAAAAAATCTGCAAAGAAGCTGAAAATATTCTTGAACTACCTGACAAATCATTACTTATGGCATCCACCGGTGTGATTGGAGTTAGGCTTCCTATTGATAAAATGCTCCAACATATAAATGAGCTTGTTGAAAATCTCGATGACGAAGATTCAAACTTTTCAGAATCAATTCTTACAACAGATACCAGACCTAAAAAATTGGCAGTTTTAGTGGAAACAGATAACGGCTCATTTGTGGTAGGTGGTGTTGCAAAAGGAGCAGGGATGATTGCTCCTGATATGGCTACCATGCTTGCTTTTATCACCACCGATGTAATAATTGATAAAAATGCTCAGGATGAAGCCCTCCTTTTAGCTGTAGAAAACAGTTTCAACAGTATCACCGTAGATGGTGATATGAGCACCAACGATTCTGTTTTTCTATTCTCCAATGGTATGAGTGGAATTAATGTAAGCCACGGGAACAACTATGAGCTTTTTAAAGAAGCATTAAATTTTGTGTGTAGTGAACTTGCAAAAATGATTGTAAAAGACGGTGAAGGTGCTACAAAATTTGTGACAATTACGGTTAAAAACGCAAAAAGCTATGATGATGCAAAAAAATGCGCTTTTAAAATTGCCAACTCCCCCCTTTGCAAAACAATGTTTTTTGGCTCTGATCCAAACTGGGGAAGACTAATGGCCACAATCGGTGCCTCCATGATCGAGTTTAACGAAGATGATGTAGACATATATTTTGATAACTTAAAATATGTGGCAAACGGAACATTAATCGATCCAGATTTAGAGGACAAAGCTTATGAAATAATGAAAAAAAGCGAATTTGCCATTACAATCGATTTAAAAGCAGGAAATTTTTCAAAAACAGTATATACCTGTGATTTCTCCTACGATTATGTAAAAATCAATGCCGACTACAGAACTTAAACTGTATAGGTGAAAGTGTAAGTGTAAGTGTAGGTGTAGGTGTGGGTGAAAGTGTGAATGCGTAAATGCCTAGAAGTAGTGATGGAATAGCTTAAAGGTTAAGGTTGAGGTTAAGGGAAATAGAAAATGATGAATGATGGATTTTGAATTACGTTAGAACGTTGGGAAGAGTTATAACGTTGAACATCTCCATCTACCAATTTACGCATTACGCATCACGGCTCACGCATCAAGCTTTACGATTTACTATTGTCAATTTTCTAATTAACAAAACGCTAGAACATTGAACTTTTTCTACTTTCCTATTTCGCTACCCCACCATTTCCTTACTTCTCTCTACGACTCACACTACCTTTACTACCCTTACTACCCATTACAAATTGTAAGGATTTTTATTATCGACAACTTACACATACACGCACACTTACACTTTATCATTGCTGTAAATAGTCATCTAATTGCACTTTGATAAAAGCTGCTACAGGTAAAGAAAAAATCATGCCTGAAATACCAAACAAAAAACCTCCAGCCATTATGGAAAAAATAACAACCACCGGATGCAAACCTAGGCTTTCACCGACTATTTTCGGTGTGAGAAAGTTGCTTTCAATAATCTGAACAATAGTAAATCCCAATATTACTAGAACTGGATGCAAAATATCCTGAAACTGTACAACAGCAAAGATTAATGATGAAAGAAAACCAATAACAAAACCCAAATATGGAACCATACTCAACAATCCTGCAGTAATCCCTATAAAAAGAGCTCCGTCAATCCCAATTAAAAGTAAAACTACGCTATACATTACAGCTAAACAAAGAGAAACAATAAATTGTCCCCTAAAATAACTTTTCAATATTTTGTTAAACTGCTCCCCTTTGTAAACAAACTCATCATGCCCTTTTTTCTTAACAACTTCTTTTAGTTTTAAAACTATCATATCAAAATCTTTCAAAAAGTAAAAAATCAGCACTGGAACAATCGAATAAAGCAATATCCAGTTTAGCATGCCTCCCACTGACGCTTTTAAAAAACCTAAGATTTGAATCATAATATTTGAAATTTTACCAAGATTTTTTAAAAAAAGGTTTTTCACTTCATCAATATAAACCTTATATTGGGGATACAGTTCAACACCTTTTAGTTTTATCTCCAGCTTGTTTATATACATTGGAACTTTCATTACAATCTGGTTTATTTCTGTAATCAATAAAGGGATAAGAAACATCAAAAGCATAAACACCAACAATGAAAATAATACAAAAACAACAAGTACAGCCAAAGTCCTATTAATCTTAAAGCTCTCCAGTTTATCCACAATGGGATCTAATAAGTAAGCAATAAAAAAGGCTACAGCAAACGGTGTAAGTATCATATTAATTTTTTTAACTAAAAGAAGGAGAAATAAAATCAATGAAATAGATAAAAACTTTTTAAAATCCAATTCAATTTTTATTATTTTCATGCTATACTTATAACATACTTAGTGAATAATTAAAAGTTGATTTAGCCATGTATTTAGTTTTTCAACATATGAACATGAAATTTGCAATAAATTCTAATTATGTAAAAAGTATCAGTTTGATTAATTATATCTATCCTCTTCCACTTCAAGATAACTTTCTGCTAGGTATCACAAATATTAAAGGAGAATTATATTCTGTAATAAATTTATCAACTATTTTTTCTGAACCAAAATCCGTATCAATATCCAAATATCTTATAATACTGTCATCGCCATACGACTTTATTGTAACCTCAGATGGAAAAATTCACCTTTTTGAAAGTTTAGGTAACCAGGTTGAAAAATCCATCTCGAGCGATTTCATAAAAAATGAATATAAGCATGAAAAAGAAACCGTTTATTTATTAGATCTAGATAAAATCAAAGAAAATTTAAACGCTACCTTAATAAAGGGGGAAAAATGAAACAGATCAGTTTTAAAAATGTACTAATTTTTAGAATCATAGCCCTTACCGTCCTTTTCTGTATTTTTGCATTAATATTTTACTCTCTCATAAATAACCTGCTGAACAATGTTGCCCAACAATTCCTTGTTTCTATGGGAAAAAATATTAAAATAACTATTGAATCCGTTATTGCTTCAGAACAAATAGAGTTTCAAACATTATCTGAAAAGTTCATAAACAAAAAAGATATCAATGAACTTAAAAAGGATATCAAAAAACTAAATTATTCAATAATTCAATATAAAAATAATAATGGGATATTTTCTTCATCAAATTCTACTACAAGCAAATCACTACCATCTGATTTATTAAAACTCTTAAATAACAACAAGTTATTAACATTTTATTATATTAAAAATAATTCTCTTATAATCAACAGATATCTTTTACTTAATAACGATGATGTACTTTATCAATTTGTAAAAAAAATCCCCTTAGATATAGAGCATACTTTTATTAACACTCAAATAAGTTATGTAACCAAAAGTTTATATGATGAAAATAATAAACCAATTAAATCATCTGAAATTATTACAAGAAAAAATCAACAAATTGAGTTGAATATACCTGAAGCAGGATTAAAAATATATTTAAGTCTAAATTCATTCTTACCAATTACAAATACAAAAGTTTCATCGATAATCATAATTACAATTCTACTTTATTTAATTTGGCTAGCAAGTGAAATTTTCTTTATTAGATTTACAACTAAACCTCTATTTCAAATATTTTCAAACTTTAAAAGGATTAAAGCTGGAAGTAGAGATTTAAGATTCGGAAACTTTTCAATTTATGAATACGATATTATTGCAAAAGCGGCAGAAGAAACATTAAATGAGCTTCATCAGGAAGAAATAAAAGTAAATACCATCTTATCAAGATTACCAATTCCCGTAGCAGTGTTTGACAAATCTTTCAACATAAATTATCGAAATAAAAATTTTGATAACTTATTTGATCTTGATAGCGAAAAAAATTACAATCTATTAGAAGTTATTCCCGAATCAATGAAGACTTTAGAAGAAAATATTGATAAGTTTGTCAACTCATTAAAACAAAAATATAGATTTGAATTATACGATCCAAAATATGATGCTTATTATATCGTAAGATTAGGAAAAATTCTTGATAATCAAAACAAGCTAATTGGCTATCTTATTACATTTAATGACATATCTAACCAAAAAAAGGATAATTTACTCCAGGAAGAAAGAGCAAATAAGCTACAGAAAATTGTAATGAATATAGAAGAAGCCGTTATTCATCTCACCAACTCCTCATCAGAACTTGAAGCATCAGCTTCTACTCTTAGTTCAATGCTCTCACAACAAAATACAAGCATTTCAGAAACAAATACTTCCATAATGGAGCTAAACACTTTTACAGAACAAATATTATCATCCTTAAATAATATTGCTAACAAAAGTGACGCAATAAATGAAGAAACCAAAAAAACTGAAGAAAAAATAAATGAATCCAATGAAGGGATGAAAGAATTAACCAACAAAATTAACAAAGTATTTGAAATTACAAATAATTTAAATCAAAAGACTGGTGAAATCAGAAAAATTTTAAAAACTATTTATGAAATTTCAGAACATACAAATATTCTTTCTTTAAATGCATCCATAGAAGCTGTAAGAGAAGACACAAACAAAGAAAGTTTTAAAATAATTGCAGAAGAAATAAGAGAACTTTCTGAAAAAACCTATAAATTTACATCAGATATTGAAAACAAAATCGAAGCAATTAGCTCATTTTCAACATCATCTGTGATGATTGTAGAAGAAACTATCAAGAATATTGAAGAAGGGTATAAAGATGTAAAATCATTGTCAGAAAACTTTGAAAAGATTTTTATAGAAATTCAGGATTTAAACGCCAACCTGCATGAAATTATTAATGCGATTAAAGATCTAAAACAAGCCACAGGTGACATTTCCAATACATCCAATGAAATGCTTGCTGCTATGAGTGACGCTTTAAAATCCGCCAATGAAACATTGCAAACAGCTCACGACATCAAAGCAGTAGCAAAAACTTTAAGAGAAACTATTGAAGTTATTAATAAATTGAAACATTAAAAAAACAATGGATAATAAAAAACTTTTTAAAATTTTTACTGAAGAGTTAACAACTCATATAAACAATATAAGAACATTTATTAACAATTTTTTTGAAGCTGAAGAAAAAGAATACCTTACTAAAATTGTAAAAGAACTTCACACATTAAAAGGTTCTTCAGGAATATTAGGGTTACACAACCTTACTGATATTTTTCACAATCTTGAAAATTACTTTCAAAGATTAACAAAACATGAAATCGAAGATAATGATAAAATCAAAATAATAGAAATTATCAATATATTAGAAAAAATTCCAAAAAATTTGGACAATCCAAATAAAATCATTGATGAAATTGATCAATTACTTAAAAGTAGCGTAATCATAGAAAAAAAGTTTAAAGATGAACAAAAAACAAGCATAATCACTACAAAAAATATTGCAACTGAAAAAGTGGCATCCTTAAAAACAGAATTTCAAAAACTTAATACACACATCTATGATCTTCTAAATAAAGTTCGTATAGAAGGTTTTACTAAAAACAAATTATTAGAACAACTTGAAAAAATAGGGTATCAACTCAACAGGTTAAACTTAACAACATTTAATGCTCTCGATGAAAAATTAAAAAACATTGCTCACTTAACTGCAACAAAATTATCCAAAAACGTTAAACTCGAAATAATCAACTCTAATGTGGAAGTAGATGAAGAAATTTTAGCCATTGCTAATGAAATACTCACACATATTATTAGAAATGCTGTATATCATGGCATTGAAAACCCTGAAGAAAGAATAAAAGTAGGTAAATCAAAAACAGGTAAGATTACAGTACAATTTAAACAGGCATCAGACAGAATACATATAATCGTCACTGATGACGGTAAAGGAATTGATGTTAATAAAATAATTGAAAAGGGAATTGAAAACGGATTAATTCAACCTGATGACATTCCAAAACTGAAAAAAGAAGATATTTACAACTTACTTTTTAATGAAAATTTTAGCACAACACTTGAAGTAGATGAAATTAGCGGAAGAGGACTTGGACTCAGTATAGTAAGAGAAAAGATTGAAAAAATTGGCGGATTTGTTGAAATAGAGTCAGAAATTGGTAAATATACAAAATTTATACTAAATATTCCTTTTACCTTCAAAAGTGTGTATTGCAAAATTTTAGCCACTGCTGACAATTATCTTGCTGTCCCTATTTCTATAATTGATAGTATTGAAAAGCTGATTACTGAAAATATTAAAGATAAAGACGGAACGTTAGTAATTGAAAAAAATGGCACACTTTTTAATCTTTATAAATTAAGTGAATTGTTTAATATTGATTCAACCAACGAAAAATTACTTATATTTTTTAAGAACACTAAAAGTGCCGTTGCAGTAGAATCAGTTGGTGAGAATATCTTATTTGACTTGATTCCCATTAAAGGCATATCAAGCAATTATAAATACTTTGTTGGCTTTTCCATTTATAACAATAGACCTATCGCAATTCTCAATCCTTCTTACTTAACTAAAACTGCTCTTAGAGAATCAAGAACAATTATTCCATCAAATCTTTATGAAAAAAAAGTCAAAAAAACCATTTTAGTAGCAGACGATAACCCTGTAATTACAGAGACGATAAAAGAATTGCTCACTAATGAAGGATATAATATTTTAACAGCACAAAATGGAGTAGAAGCCTTTGAATTGTTTAGAAACAAAAATATAGATTTTATTATTACTGACATAGAAATGCCAATTATGGATGGATTAACACTTACCAAAAATATACGCAAGTTGAATAAATCTATCCCCATCCTCATTCTCTCTTCAAAAGGTGATGAGCAAGATATACAAAATGGTCTTGATGCCGGTGCTAATGGATATTTTATTAAAAGATTTTTTATCAAAGACAGTTTCTTAAAAAAGATTAAAGAATTGTTATGAAAAAAAACATTATTATTGTTGAAGATTCAGCTTATTTCAGAACAACTCTGGTAGAAGAACTATCCAAATTTGATGACATAACAGTCGTAGGAACTGCAAATGATGGAATTTCTGCCGTAAAATTATTTGCTGAAAAAAAACCTGACGTTGTCATACTTGATCTTGTTTTACCCAAAATGACTGGGGATGCAGTAACTGAAGCTATAATGGCTATCGATCCAACCCCCATAATTTTGATAACCTCTCTTTCAGATTTTGAAATTGAAAAAAGCTTTCATCTCAATTTAAACTATTTTGTTGAAATAATAAAAAAACCGCTAGAAATAACCAGTGAATTTATAGAAAGATTAAGATACAAAATAAGATATGCCGCTCCATTAAATAAAAATTATTCTAAAGATTTTAGCCTAACTAGGCCAAAGTTTAGAAAAAATCTTGAGTCAAGAAAAGTACTGGTATTAGGTTCTTCTACAGGAGGACCAAAATTACTAAAAACAATCATTCCATCCATTTCAAAGTTAGAAAAACTTTCTGTTATAATAGCTAATCATATAGAAGTAGGATTTGAAAACAGTTTTAAAAACTGGCTTCAGTCTTTATCTAAAAAAAATGTTTATGTAATTTCTGACAATATGGAAATAAAAAATTCTATCTACATTGCTCCTACTACAAATAATTTTATTATTGATAATAACTTATTTAAGCTCACTCCCATAAATCAAAAACAGATGTATTTCCCTAGCATTGATAAAGTATATGAATCTGTTGCAAAACATTTTAGAGAAAAATGTATAATTTTTCAAATGACTGGAATGGGATTTGACGGAAAAGAAGGAGTAAAAATTGCTAAAGAATTTGGCGCAAAAATATTGGCTCAAAACCCAAATACTGCAATTGCACCAAGCATGCCAAAATCAGCTTTGCTTTATGCAGATAATATAATAAACCCAGAAGAAATTATACCATATATAGAAAATGAATAAGAGAAATATCATTGTAGCTGTAAATAGTCAGCTTATAAAAAAAATTGTATTCGATCACTATCATAATGAAAATTTGATTGTTTTGAATTCTCCTAATGATATTTTTAATCTTGGTACAATAAATAATGCTTTTTTGATTTTAGAAAACAGCTTCCTCAATGAAATTGGAACTCATTACTTGTTCTTATTGTCTGAAAATAATAAATTAAGTAGAAATAATGTTCTTTTAATAACTTCAAATATTAGGACTAAAACTATACTATCATTTACATTATCAAATATTTATATAGCCACTCCTGAAGAATTTATATCTTTTTTACAGAGATTAGATGAAGGAACACTATATTTCCCAACAAAAGAAGAGTTAATAACTTCAGCTATCTCTAGGGAAGAAATAGAAAAGAAACTCATTAAAAAATTTCTATCAATTTATTCTGAAAAAATATTGGATAATATACTTGATATTAATAATTACTTTATTGAATTGACCGACCTTATTTATACAGCATTAGATATTAAAAAACTTGTATTACATTTCATTATCGACGAACAACACTATATCTTTACTACTATAAATGAAAATGAAATAAGTCAGTTAATAAATGTTCCGCCTGATACAAAAATTTTTCTAACTGACGAAACGTATAAATTAGAAAAAAATGAACAATTTTATTCAGAACTGCTAAATTTAACAGGCAAAAATATTGGCGAAATATTCTTTATATTTGATAGGTATCAAGATACACACATACTCTATGATTCAATGCCTATTATTTTAAACATTTTGAAAAAGTTTTATCTTAACTTTAAAAATCTTATCTACAAAGAACAATTGTCTAAAAAAAATGTCGATTTAAACAAATTAATTACGGTAACAAATAAAATATTCACTAATAAAAGTCCCAAAAATTTGAGCATTATCTCTGAAAAGGCACACACATATTCTATTAATATTGATAATAAAATTTATCAAATTAGTACACTTACAACTCTATATAATCATATGTTAATATCCCTATATCTTTATCACCTTATTAATCAAAATAAAAATTTTGATGAAATATGTCTTGAATTAAATAACTTCATCCATCAAAATTTACTTCATTTCTATCCTACTCCTGTTTCTCTAACATTAATATATAATAATAAATTATATTACTGTGCCACCAATGATATGATTTTAATCGATAAGCTCAACAAAAAGATAATAAATTGTGAAAATCCTTATTTCGGTATATATAAAGATATTGACTTTCAAAAAATAGTGTTATATTTTGCTGATAATTTGGATTATATCCAAGTTCCAGATTATTTATTGATTCCCATACAAGAAAGAAATGTATTTTTGGAGCGTTTGTTAAATGCATAGTTTGTTTACAAACGATATTAAATCGCTTATTAGAAAATTCGCAGGGTTAAACATTACAGGGCCTTTAGAAGAAAAATTTTACGATACTCTTAACAAATGGCTCAACACATATAAAAGTGAAGAATACATTTACCGCACTTTATTGAATGACAGATCAGCATTATATAAGTTTTTATCAGATTTAACTATAAATGAATCATTTTTCTACAGGAATAAAAGTCAGTTTACTGTTCTAAAACCAATAATCGAACACTTAAAAGATAATACAACTATAAATATCATTTCAATAGGTTGCGCAAATGGCTGCGAACCTTATACAATCGCTATCGAAATTCTAGAGTCTTTACCTGAATATAAAGATAAAATAAATATATTAGGAATAGATATTAGTGAACAAATATTAAATGAAGCCAAAAAAGGAATTTACCAAAAATGGTATTTAAGAAATACTGATGATAACCTCATTAAAAAATACTTTGATAAAATAGATGATAAAACCTTTAAACTTAAAGAACATGTAAAATCATTAGTTAACTTCTCCAATGAAAACTTATTCGATCTACCTGAAGATAATTACCATATTATTTATTGTAGAAATCTTTTAATTTATCTTGATAAAAATGAAATCGAATTAGCGGTAAAAAAAATTGATAAAATTGCTGATAAAAATTCTTTTATTATCTTTGGTACAGCAGACATCCTTTCAATTCCAAAAGATATATTTAAACGTGAAGAAATCAATGGAGTTGTAATCTTTCGCAAAAAAGATGCCCCTGTTATTACTACTGAACACAAAATAACACAACTACCATTATTTACTGATATCAAGATAAGAAAAGCTAGAGACTCCAAAAAAGAGGAAACAGACCTTTTTGAAAAAGGTATACAACTTCTTTCTCAGGATAGGCCAAAGGAAGCACTAAATTATTTTTCTATGATAACTAATAACTTCAATCCCTCAAATTTACGCGCAAAAATATTCAAGACTTTGTGCTTAATCAAACTACACGATTTTGAAAACGCCAAAAATTTACTTGATACAATAATCAAGAATGAACCATTAAACTATGAAACTTTTCTTTTAAATGGAATTTATCACTACCTACACAATGATTACCTTAAGGCTCTGGAAAATTTTAGAAAATGCCTTTTCCTTAAAGGAGAATCAATCTCAGGATGGTATTATTATGCTTTGTGCATGAAAAATCTTGGTGAATATCAGGAAGCAAAAAAAGGATTTGAAAAGGCTCTCTATTTCCTTGAAAACTCTGAGGAAAACATTGAACTTTTTTTAGGTGAAATAACTAAAGACAGTCTTAAAAATATAATTAACACATATTTAAAAAACCTTTAAAAGATTCAACATTACTTAACATCTTTATATACACATTCAATCACAAAGTGCTTGCAAAAATTAAAAGAACTTTTTAAAGTAATGTGAAATTGATTTAAAGTGTATTTGTACAACATTTAATATTGGAGGCTATTGTGAGAGATAAGATAGAAGCAGTAGAGATAAAATGCCCAAAATGTGGGAGGAAGCAAATTATATACATACCTAAAGAATCAATACCAAGGTGTCCTGATTGTGGGACGCAAATGATAATAAGTGAATTATTAGATGAAGGAAAATCTTATTAGGAGGATGCAATGAGAAAAGCGTTACTTTCAGTAGTTTTTGTTTTTTTCTTGGCAACACTAGTATTTGCCGCAGATAACTCCCTCTGGGAGAAATCTACCCTCAATCAAATTTTGAAAAGAGGTGAATTAAGGGTAGGTCTCGAATCAGGTTACAAGCCATTTGAAATGACAGCAAAAAATGGTGAAATCATCGGTTTTGACGTGGATATTGCCAAAGTTATGGCAAAAGCAATGGGCGTTAAGCTCAAAATTGTAAATACTGCATGGGACGGAATCATTCCAGCACTAATCACAGACAAATTTGACATTATTATGTCAGGAATGACAATAACCCAAAAAAGAAACCTTCAGGTAAATTTTGCAGATCCATATATTATCGTAGGTCAAACATTACTTATTCACAAAAAAGACGCTGGTAAAATTAAAAGCTATAAAGATTTAAATAATCCAAAATATGTAATAGCTTCAAAACTTGGAACAACAGGATATTTTGCCGCTAAGAAATATATTTCTAAAGCAACAATCAACGCTTTTGAAACAGAAGCTGATGCATTTCAAGACTTTATAAACGGAAAAGCTGATGCATTTGTTTATGACCTTCCTCTATGTGCTTACTACTACTCCCTTTATAAAGATAAAGTAGTTTTCCTTGACAAACCATTTACTTATGAACCTCTTGGTTGGGCTGTAAAGAAAGGAGATCCAGACTTCCTTAACTGGCTTAACAACTTTTTGAGACAAATCAAAGGTGATGGAACTTACGATAAAATTTATAATAAATGGTTTAAAAGTACATCCTGGCATAAACAAATTCAATAAAAAAACTCATAGCCCCCTGATTCCTCAGGGGGCTTAATACATATACAAGAGAGGATAAAAGTGAACAAAAAGAGAAATAATTTTTTATGGAATGTGATTTTTGTTTTAATTCTTATTGGGATTGGTGCATTTTTTTATTTCTCAACAAAACAAATAAATTATATCTGGCGTTGGAACAGGGTTTTCCAATTTGTTTGGCATGTTTACGATAAAGAAATAAGAGCACCTTTTGATGGAACAGCAAAAATTGAAGGTAAAAAACTAATTATTGTTTCAGACAGCGGAGAAAAAGAAGTCATTGAAAAATATAGCTCAATTTCTGTTTCAGACAATGATCTTATATTTGAAGGTGATGTTGTAGCAAAAATTAAAGTAAGTGAACCAGGGCCATTACTTCTAGGACTAATAATTACTCTCAAATTATCTATAATATCAATATTTTTTGCAATTATAATAGGAATAATTACAGGTTTAATGCGTATATCTGAAAATCCGGCATTAAAAAAACTTGCCATTACATACATTGAACTAATTAGAGGAACTCCACTCTTAGTACAAATATTTATTTTTTACTTTTTTATTGGTACCGTTTTACAGCTAAACAGATTTACTGCTGGTGTTGCTGCACTCGCAGTTTTTGCAGGTGCATATGTGGCTGAAATTGTTAGAGCTGGAATTCAGTCAATCCATAAAGGACAAACTGAGGCAGCAAGAAGTCTCGGAATGAACTACTTCCAGACGATGAAATACATAATCCTACCTCAAGCATTAAAAAGAACAATACCACCTATGGCAGGACAATTCATTTCTTTAATTAAAGATTCATCCCTTGTTTCAGTTATATCGATCACTGATTTGACTAAGGCAGGAAGAGAAGTGGTTACATCTACTTTTCAACCCTTTGAGGTATGGTTTACAGTTGCAGCTCTTTACCTTATATTGACCACCTCCCTGTCCTTCTTAACTCAATTAATTGAAAGGAGGTTGGCAGAAAGTGACTGATTATATAATTGAAGCGACTAATGTTCATAAAATTTACCCCAACGGGGTTCACGCATTAAAAGGTATAAATTTAAAAGTAAAAAGAAGTGAAGTTGTAGTAATAATTGGTCCAAGCGGTTCGGGTAAATCGACTTTTTTGCGTACATTAAATTTGCTTGAATCAATAAACGATGGTAAAATTATTATTGATGGAGTAGATTTGACTCATCCAAAAACTAATATTAACAAAGTACGTGAAGAAGTTGGAATGGTTTTTCAGCAGTTTAATCTGTTTCCTCACATGACAGTGCTAAAGAATATCACTCTCGCCCCCATGGTTGTAAAGAAAATGAAGAAAGAAGAGGCCGAAGAAATAGCTTTGCAATTACTCAATAAAGTTGGACTTGCAGACAAAGTTAACAGTTACCCTTCCCAGCTATCTGGTGGTCAACAGCAAAGGGTGGCCATTGCAAGGGCTCTTGCTATGCGCCCAAAGATTATGCTTTTCGATGAGCCAACCAGCGCCCTTGACCCTGAAATGATTGGTGAAGTTCTCGATGTTATGAAAACCCTTGCAAAGGAAGGAATGACTATGGTAGTAGTTACTCACGAAATGGGATTTGCAAGGGAAGTAGCTGACAGGGTTGTATTTATGGATGAAGGGGAATTGATCGAAGAAAATACTCCTCAAGAAATTTTCTCTAATCCAAAAAATGAAAGACTCAAACAGTTTTTAGGACAGATTTTATAGAGGTGATATGTTTTTTGGCAAAAAGGTAAAGATCAATGTTAAAAATAAAAATATTGTAATTGAAGCAAAAAGTGGGGCTAATCTTTACGATGTTCTTGTGGAAAATAATATACATATAGAATCACTTTGCAAAGGGAATGGGCAATGCGGCAAATGTAAAGTGAAAATCATATCTGCTGACGGTAAAGAGATCAATAAACCCACAAAAAAAGATAGATTGGTTCTTGCAAAAATAAATCTAGAAAATGGTTACAGGCTTGCATGTCAGTATAATGTAAAATCTGATATTATCGTGGACACTGAAGAATGGATTGTAGAAGAAGATCCAAATATTGTCAAAGTTACAGTAAAAAAATTAAACAATAATAACACAAATGAAAATAAATTAGAATTTATTCAAACAAATGAAGAAAAGGACGAAAAAACAAATTTTGAAACAAAAGATGAACTCACAGAATTGAAAGATGGTCTTATACTTATTCAGTATCCAAAAGGTATTAAATACTTTGTTTACAGCGCAAGTATAGGTAACGTCTCCTTTGATGGTTATGTAAAAACAGAAGAGCCATTGATTGATATCATAGATAACAATCTTATTTCTGACTTTATATACAATTATGTTGATGTTCCTGATATTGATAGAATCTTAATTATATTAGACAAAAATAGCTACAATGGTACACATTTGTTGAATCTTGTAAGTTATTATACATTCAATATTGGAGAAATGTTTTGTGAAATAATTCAGCCTCTTGAAAATCCATCAAATTTACTCACTTTTTTTAGACTTCTCAATTTGCAGGATGAATCGTTACTTATACCTTTTGACAACCTTCAAACCATCTTTTACAAAAAAGATAATAAGTTATTTGTGCTTGATACTAAATATATTTCTTCTTCAATAGACACAGAATTTCTTTTTTCAACAGGCATAAATCCAATCACTGACATTTCAGAAGATTTCAAAGAAATAACTATTAAAGACAGTTATTTCGAACCTGACTCTCTGAGTCCCAAAGTAATTTTCAAGGCAGTTGCAAGTCTAAAAAATTATGGGATCATTGATAATAACTTCCAGTTTAAAGATAGAACTGAACTACTAGATAAAATACCAATTGAAATACTTGTAAAAATATCAAAAAGAGATAATGAAACCTTTTTCCACATATATAGAAAAAAGGAAATTTCTTTATCCATTTCAAACAAGCAGATAGAAGCTATTAAAGAACTGGGAGATTTTATTGACGCTCTATTAAAATACTGTGAAAAATTTATAGGAAAAATATCCAATATCATTATTTACAGTTTTCAGGATATTGAAGAAGCAGGTACTGCCTTTATTAACCTTGGTTTATTTCCAAAAAAATTCAGTAAAAAGGTTTCTTTTTTCAGTGGAGACCCTGCGCTTTTATCAATAAAATTTTTCAGCTACAAATCCGTACCTGCTTTCATTAACAACCACTTTAAAGAAGTTAATAATATTGAATTATATAAAAATGAAAATTTCAATTCACTTTTTAAAAAATGAATAGAGGGCATTGCACAATAAAAAACGTTTCAAGTGTGTAACTTTATGATAAACAAAAGATTGCTTCGCTGACGCTCAGGGTGACAACATTATTTGCGTCATTGCGAGGAGCGTAAGCGACGAAGCAATCTCTTTATTATCAATATGTTAAACACATGGTTGTGCGTTCATGATATTTAACTATGTACTGTGCAATATTGATAAAAAAGCGACAACAAACTAATATTTATTTTTTCTTATTAGTTTTATTTTTCTTTTTATCTTTCTTGTATCGATCCTCGATACTACATGAATCAACGCCTCAGGTGCCACCTCTGAAAAAACTCAACACAACCACCAGTAATACAAAAATTATCAAACCGATGTAATCGCCCATTTTAATCCTCAACCCTTACTTTATATTTTTCATTATCAATTCTCAAAATTAATTCAGTATTTCTTTTATCCATTAATTCTGAACCAGCAATATATAAAACAAAATCTTTTTTATTTCCATCTAATTTTAAATTTATCCTACCTTTTTCATCATTCAAATATCTGTTCCTTTCAAAAACTGCTATAGCTGGATAAATATCCAAAGGATTTGTATTCCAAAGCAGCTTGATACTCCCTTTTGAAACCACATCGATCTGTTTTAAATTCCCTTTAACTTGAGAAATAGTTAATTTTATAGCAATATCAGGTTTGCCATCTTTCGCAATCCTATTCCTAAAGCTCACATAATCTTTATTGTTTGGAATAAACTTAGCAAACATTTTTCCCTGCTGAGCATTAATATTAAAATCATACTTTTCAACTTCTACAAAACTTTTCTCATCATCCATATTCAACAATTCCATACCATTGTAAACAATTAAAAATTTCTCTTCATAAACATTATTACCCGATAACTGAAACTTCACAACGCCATTATTTATGGCTCCTTTTAAAATTTCATCATAAATCTGATATAAGTTGTCGCTAATATTGCCTGTAAATAAAACCAACTCTTTTCTATTAATATTTTCATTTGGGAAAAACATATTTAATGTAACTTCTTTTACAAAATAATTACTTAGTAGCTTACTACAATCCAAAAAGAGTAAATTTAAATAGTCATCTAAAGAGCCTAAAAGTAAGTGCTGATTCGTTTTTAAAATATTCCCTTCCACATTTCCTGCAAAACTCATTATTTTGCAAAATTTTTTTACAGGATATTTTACACTATTTGTCTTTTTCAAAATAAAACCTTTTACTTCACCTTTTCCCCCGGTTCCAAACCAGCTACCTTTAATGCTACCATCATTATCAATTTCACCAGATACCATTTGTTGACATTTAAAAAATGAACCTTTTGAACAGTTAATAGTAAAATTAAACCTGTTTTCTTCAATACTGAAATTTTCTATATTCAAATCAAAAATTTTATTTTTTTCAGCTTTGAAAACTTTTTGAATATCTGGTTTTATGTAAATATTATTGTAAATTTTATTTCCCTCTAACATTAGCAAATACACTGGTAACAAGCTTTTATTCTCATTTTTTTTCTTTTCCAAGTAAAGCTTAGTTTTTATTACTTTCTTTTTATTTTTATTGAGTTTCAAAAATATTCTGAAATCTCCATTCTGGTTGCTTTTAGTCTCAACGCTGATCCCTTTTACATAAATTCTTGCATCGCTAACATAATTTCCATCGAAATCTTCTATATGCCCTTCAATCACTATATCGCTATCCATCCCCTCTGAAATATTTATCTCTTTTTCCTTTGTTAAAAATCCCTCTTTTTCAACTTTTAAAACAATACTGTTTAGAAGGTAATACTCAAGGTTTTCTGCAATAAAATTTCTTATACTTTTTACAAAGTAGTCCGCAAAATCCACTACCGCAAATCCATCATCCCCCTCAAGTTTTACAACAAAATTATTCATTAAAAAAATCAGTGTATAATCTGCATTAAAACCATTATTCCTTCTTTTAGCAAAAATTATCCCTTTATCACCCACTGAGATTTTTTTTGAAAAATCTGCTTTCATCTGTTTTAAATCACTAAATAATTCATTTGCTTTCAAAGCATTCTTAGCAAAAAACAGCATTGCAACAATCTTAAAAGTCTTCTTCCTTTTTATATCTAGTATAGTAGTTTCCTTATCACCAAAATAAGTGTAGTGCCTTCTTAGCGTTATATAATCTCCTGATTTTTCCACATCAAAAGCAGTGGTTAACCATTTAAGTTCACCACCTTCCAAAACATTTACATCAGGAAACAGTTTTTTCAGCGATAGCAATGGGCTATCTTGGGCAAAACCAGTGGAAATAACCGTGAATAAAAGAAAAATTAAAGTTAGACTACGCAACAATAGCTTCACCTGATGCAAAAACTGTATCTTTCTGGCAGATTGAATAATGCAAAGAATTCTCCTTGTTTCTAAGCTGAACATATACATTTCTGAAATGTTGATTTATCTCCTTTAAATAGCAGATTTTAATTTCAGTTATTTTTTTATTATACTCTCTATATATAGCATCCTCAATCAGCTCAAAATAAACAGAATTGTTCACATGCCCATTTATATCATAATCTTTATATCTAAGCTGATATTCTATAATACTATCCACTTTTTCAATTTTATCAGGTTTATATCGCCTTATATCAGAATTAAAGGCATCTTCATCTTCAACAGTGTACCTTTCCACAATCTCATCCTTAACTTTTACAGGCCTTTTGTTTTTCACATCTATCAGAAGCCAAACACTACTACCCACAACACATTTTTTTCCAGCTTTCTCCAAAATAAAATCACGAAAAGCAAAAAAACCTCTGGCACCTTTACTCCAGGTAGTAATGTCTATATTATCCATATAAACTGGATACTCAAAAATTTTTATATGCAATCTATTAAGAATCCATGTAAATCCGCTTTCTGTAAAAAAACCGTTTGTATAACCTACTTTATTTGAATGATTAATAGCAGCAAGTTGAAAATATTTCGCTATGGCATTTATTGTCAATTCACTTTTAAAATCAACATCATAGGAATTAATTATTGCATTTGCTTTGAATTTCATATTAAATTATTATATAATTATTTATAAATTTGCAACAAAAGAAATTCTTATAATATATTTTCAAGGATTAAGAGATGGATGAATTTTACTTTTTAATGGATGAAGAAATCGCATCAAAAATTGAAGCAGAGTTAAATAGACTGAAGGATGAATCAAACTCCAAAGCTGTTTTTTTACTTGATAAAAACGGCCAAACAATAAGTTGCAGTAAAGATACTGAAGGATATGACAAAACTTCCCTTGGGGCATTAATTGCAGGAAATGTGGCTGCCACAGGTGGACTGGCAAAACTTTTAGGTGAAAAAGAATTTTCAATCCTTTTTCACGAAGGAGAAAACGAACATATACACATAAACCTTATAAATCAAAAATTTATATTGGTTGTTATATTTGATGAATCTACTTCTCTTGGTTTGGTAAGATTAAGAGTAAAAAAGGCAATAAACAACTTAATTCCATTATTTAAAACTATTAATAACAAAAAAAAGAGCAATGAAAGTAAACCAATCTTTGAGGATATAACAGAAGAAGATATAGAAAGGCTTTTTCAAGGTGAATAAATATGTCATTTATTAATTACTCCACTAAAGAGATAAATTGTAAAATTGTTTATTATGGTCCAGGGTTGTGTGGTAAAACTACAAATCTTCAATACATTTACAGTAAAACTGATCCAAAGATGCGTGGCAAGATGATATCCCTTACCACAGAAATAGAAAGAACACTGTTTTTTGACTTCATGCCTCTTAGTCTTGGCACTATAAAGGGATTCAAGCTCAGGTTTCACCTTTACACAGTCCCAGGTCAAATTTTCTATGATGCCAGTAGGAAACTCATTTTAAAAGGTGCTGATGGTGTTGTCTTTGTAGCTGATTCTCAAGTAGATAGAATGGATGCAAACCTTGACAGTTTCGATAACCTCAAAGACAATTTAGCAGAACACGGCTATAATCTTGACATTATCCCTCTTGTATTACAATATAATAAAAGAGATTTACCAAATATAATACCTGTTAGTGAACTTGAAAAAGCATTGAATTATAGAAAAGTCCCATCCTTTGAGGCAATAGCCGTTAAAGGGGTGGGGGTATTTGATACATTAAAAGCAATAGTAAAAGAAATTATTTTTAAACTGAAAAGCTAAATGTCAAAAGAAATTATTATAAATTCCACAGTAAACGAAACTAGGGTTGCAATATTAGAAAACGGTACCGTATCCGAAATCTATATTGAGCGACATAATAAAAAAGGTGTAGCAGGAAATATTTACAAAGGCAAAGTAGTAAAAGTTTTACCAGGAATGCAATCAGCCTTTGTGGATATAGGTCTCGAAAAAGCAGCCTTTTTGCACGTAGCCGATTTAATAGCAGAAAATATAAACGAAGATATGATATACCAAAATATTGATGAAGATCAGACTGAAAATGATATTGAAGAATCTGTAAATGGTAAACAGCAAATTCCTATTGAAGATATTATTCAAGAAGGACAAGAAATTGTGGTTCAGGTGGCTAAAGAACCTATCGGACAAAAAGGTGCAAGGCTCACCACCCATCTTACACTACCCGGCCGATATCTTGTGTTAATGCCATATTACAATCATATAGGTGTTTCAAGAAAAATCGAAGATGAAGAAGAAAGAGAACGTTTGAGAAACATACTTGCGGAATTAAAACCTAATAATTTTGGATTAATAGCACGGACTGTGAGTGAAGGTTCTTCAAAAGAGGATCTCGAATCCGATATGGACTACCTTCTGAGACTCTGGAACAAAATCTCTGAAAAAATGTCTACATCTAATGCACCAGAACTTCTCTATAAAGACTTAGAGCTCCTTTTTCGAACACTCAGAGACATTACAACCAACGATGTTAAAAGGATAATAATAGATAACAGATCAGACTATTTAAAGTTAAAATCTTTTTATAGAGAATACCTGCCCAATCTCGACCTTGAAATCAAGCTTTATGAAAACAGTATTCCAATCTTTGATTATTACAATATTGAAATTGAAATCAATAGAATGTTTGATAGGGTAGTGTGGCTTAAATCTGGTGGATATATCGTTATTGATCAGGCAGAGGCACTTACAGTTATAGATGTTAATACCGGTAGATTTGTTGGAAAAAGAAATTTTGAAGAAACCATTTTAAAAACAAACCTTGAAGCAGCAAAGGAAATTGCCTACCAGTTACGGTTAAGAAATATAGGTGGCATAATTATTGTAGACTTTATTGATATGGAAAGGGAAGAGCATATTGAAAAAGTTTTGCAAACACTAAATCAAGAATTTAAAAAGGATAGAGGCAAAGTAACTGTAGTGAACATTTCCCCATTAGGATTGTTTGAAATCACAAGAAAGAGAGTTAAAGAAAGTCTTACCAAAGCATTGAGTGAAAACTGTCCATACTGTGATGGAAAGGGATTTATCAAGTCCAAGGTTACTGTATGTTATGATATTTTAAGGGAAATTAGAAGAATTGCTCCTTATTATGAAAAAAAGAAAATCTTTATTGAAGCTCACTCCGACGTAGTGGATATCTTGTTAAATAATGAAAAAGACAGTATTGATGAAATCGAACTTATGTTTAACGTAGCTATTGAAGTGAAAGCAAATAACACATTTCATATAGAACACTATGAGGTTATCCCGCTTGAATCAATTTAAAAAATATCTGAAGTCACCCCATTTTTTAAAAATTTTGAAGGTATTGCATAATCATATGTTCGAGTCGATGGTATTGCACAATAAAAATACTTCAGAGGTACAACTTATTGGTAAACAAGAGATTGCTTCGGGACTTACGTCCCTCGCAATGACGTCAATGTCATCGTCATTGCGAGCGTCAGCGAAGCAATCTTATTATTACCAATATATTAAACATGTAGTTATGCATCCACAATATTTGTTTATCTTTTGTGCAACACCCTTAACTTATTTGTAAACATAAAATTGCTTTTAAAAGCTGAGAAAACATTATTTAAAAAATTTTTGGAGATTATATGTATAAAAGGAAAGACGCTTATTACAAAAAGGCAAAAAAAGAAGGCTTTAAATCAAGAGCGGCTTATAAATTAATAGAAATAAACAACAAATATCAGCTTATAAAAAAAGGGGATGTCGTTCTGGACGCAGGATGCGCTCCCGGTGGCTGGTCTCAAGCAGTATTAACCATAGTAGGAAAGAAGGGATTAGTTGTTGGAATTGATATTTTGCCAGTGGAAGGTATCACTTTTCACAATTTTCATTTTATTCAGGGCAACCTTCTTGATGCTGAAACTCTTAACAAAGTATTAGATATTTCAAGAAATTTTGACACAGTAATTTCTGATGCTGCCCCAAACACAACTGGGCAAAAGATTACGGATCATGTTAATAGTCTTGAACTAGTAAAAACCATACTCTCCTTTGCAGAAAAAGTGCTAAAAAAAGGCGGAAACTTTCTATTCAAGCTTTTTGACGGTGAAGATAGAGATGAATTCATAAAATTATTAAAAACGAAATTTTCAACGATTAAGATTATCCGTCCTGATGCCACAAGGAAAAGCTCCTTCGAGATTTACGTAGTATGTAAAGGATACAAAGGTGAATAAGGATATATTACGTATTTTAGAAGAATTAAAGTCAGGTAAACTTGATAGTATAGCAGCTGCACAAAAGATAGAAGAAAAATTTATTCTTAATCATGATGAATTTCACATTGATACTCACAGAAGAGAACGTCTTGGTTTTGATGAAGTAATTTATGGAAAAGAGAAAACAATTAATCAGCTTGAAAGCATTATTAAATTATATCTTGAAAAAGATCTTCGTTTTTTCTGCACAGGACTTGATAACCTTAAAATTGACACCCTCACAAAACAGTTTGGCTCCAATGTAACCTTTTGTAGAAAAAGTGGTACAGCTAAAAATTTTGAATACCCACCTTGCAAATTTAAGAAAACGGTTGGCATAATCACTGCTGGTAGCTCTGATGCTAAAGTAGCTTACGAAGCTCATGAAACCTTGAAGGTTCTTGGAGTTGCCGCAAAAACCTATATTGATGTAGGTGTGGCAGGGATTCATCGTTTTTTCAAATATTCAGAAGATTTGAAAAAACACACTGTTCTCATAGTAATTGCAGGAATGGAAGGTGCACTTTCAAGTGTTGTAGGAGGTTTGTTCCCTCAACCCATAATAGCTGTGCCAACATCTGTTGGATATGGCACTGCACTTGGAGGTTTTACTCCATTATTTGCCATGCTCACAAGCTGTGCAAATGGTATTACTGTAGTAAATATCGATAACGGCTTTGGCGCTGCAATGGCAGCTTTCAGAATAATAAACTGTTTGCCAGAGGCTCAAAATGATAGATAACATACTCATTTTTGTAGCAGGAATGATTTTGGGTGGATTTGTTTATGTTCAGATAGAAGGTTTTATAAAAAACAAAATTGAAAACCTAAATTTAAAAAGATTTGGTCAAATTGTCAGCTTTGCATCCATATTTTTTATATCAGTAAACTTTTTGACTTTTAAAGCAATGATTTTATATGGCTTTTTTACAGGTTCTTTACTCTTTAGCTTTATCCCTCAAATGACCGATGAACAAAAATAATCTTACGTATTTTAAAGAAGTTCTTTTTTGGTATCTAATTGTAACAATTTATTTCATCATAAAATACTTTTCATTTAAACTGGAAATTCCTATAATTAACTGAGCAAAACAATAGGTTATAAAAGGATATAAAAAAACTTACATTACACTTTATTATACCCTTATCGAGCCTTTATTTATTGCCTTTATAGGACTCATTGTAGGATTTATTGTATTCTCAATTATGCTTCCTCTCTTTGAACTTAACACCTTCATAAAGTGAGGGTATTGCACAATAAAAGATATTACAAAGGCACAACTTATTGGTAAACAAAGATTACTTCGCTGACGCTTGCTGGTGACAACCTTCTTAGTCATTGCGAGGAGCAATAGCGACGAAGCAATCTCTCTCGTCTACTACTCTTATTTCATTCACACAAAAGATTGCTTCCCGAGCACCTAATTTGAAAAATTATGATGTTTGAGCTGGTTTTGTTTGTAAATGGGATATGGTATTTGCGGGATGAGTCCTCATGTTAGGTGCTCGGTCGCAATGACAAATCGCCGTGTCCTGTCACCAGCGAGGAACAAAGTGACAAAGCATTATCACCCATCAACCACTTTTATCCCTTTCGCTGTTAATGGTACAATAATTCCCCAGTAAAAGGCCCTTAAAATTCCCCACCTGTGTATGTTAACATCCTCCAACAAATACACAGTTTGGATGAAATTTGTTAATGTCAACAAAAAAAATTAACAAAATTGCCAATATAAAAGTTAACAAAAGTGTTAACTAATTTTTGCATTATTTTCACTCAATAATTTTTTTGTTCTGTAAGATCTACCCACAATCTTTTCCACAACAGAATGATGTAATAATCTATCTAAATTAGTTGCCACTTTTTCAGTGGCAACTAAAGTAAATCTAATTTAATAACCTATACATAATATCAAGCAAACGATAACTTTTATAATCTTTACCTTTTTCTTTTAAAACATCCGCTAGAGCAATGTAAATAGTTTCATATATCTCCTTAATATAAATATTTGAAATTATTTTTATATCCTCATCCATAACACTCATTGTAACTGCTTCAATACATTTATTATGGTCAGTAGAAGTCACACTCCTGCATAAAATCGGTCTCACAGGATAAATCATACAGTTTTTACGCTCATCCAAAAAAATGCATTCTATTTTAGCTGCAATCCTCTCTTCATCAGTAAGTCCTTTGGCAAGCAAATATTTCTCTCTCAACTTCTGTTTTAAGTTTATAATGTCATTATGAAAATTTGACGTTAAATATTCTGCTATATTCTCTGCTTCAATTCCTAAAACTGATATATTCACAACACAGCAGTAACCACATCCTGCCTTACAATCAATCAACCCAGTATTAAACTTCTCTTTATTTTCCTCTATAAAACCATCTGTAAAAGCCAAAACCTCACGTAATCCCTTTAAATTCAAACCATATTGAGCAACAATTTCTTTTACCCTTTTATAAATCTCATTTTTATTCATTTATACCTACACTTTCTAAACATGTAACTTATCATATCAATTTAATTGTATTATCAAGCTATTATAACCATCACCCCAACACATCTCCTCTCTTAAAACATAAATTAATCAAATCAAAGATAGAATCAACCTTTCATTTTAAAATGAAACTATAAACATTTAAATTTAAAGTATTTTGAATATAATCACCTGATTTTACAAAAGCTGCTACAATTAGCGCCATGTAAAAGTATCACATATACACCAAAAAACATCTCCACAGTCATGGAATAGTATAATTTAAAGTTAAAAAAGATAAAAATCCTAATTACCATTATTTAGTATAAAAATGAGCAACTCCAAAGCTTTAATCTCTCTTGAAATTAAATAAATTCACTATTAAAATTAAATTGTGTAAAAATTTAAATAAGAGGAGGATGAAATTGGAAAACAAATCACAATATCAAAATATCCCTAATTATTACGAAGATGAAATTGATTTATATGAGTTATGGTTAACAATTAAAAAATATAAAAAACTAATATTTGCAATAGTCATCGTTTCATTGATTATTGCTACTTTGTATACTTTTTTAACACCAAGAGTGTATACCGTGGAAAATACTTTGTTTTTACCTAATTTAAAAACTATAAACGATACTTTGTTTTCTTCTAGTTCAGGATCAAAAACCAGTGATAGGTCTATCTTTAATAAAAACGATATCAAGAATTTGTTGTCAAACTTAGATAAATATGACGAAAATACATTGAAAAATTATTTAAAATTAAATGATGATGAAATTCAAACGCTTAAAAGTATTAAAGTCTCAGATATAAAAAGAGGTAATTTATTGACAATCAGAATTGATGTTCAGGATATAGCTTTAGCCAAGAACATACTTAACAAAATTTTAGATTATATAAACAACTTAAATCTTATTAAAGAATCACTACAGCAAAATAAATTGCTGTTAGAAAAAGAAAGAGACAATCTTTACGCAAAAATAGTGGAATACAAATTTCTAATTAAGAAACTAAAAAGTTTCAATCATCAAAGAGATAATCTTTATTTGGGATTTGACCCTTATGGTGCTTTATTAGATGTTGAGCATAAATACAATTTAATTTTAGAAACACTTAAAACATATAATAAATTCAACAAAATAACATATTTATCTGATCCAATTTATCCAAACAAACCTTCTAAACCTAAAACGAAATTAATAATTGCTGTTTCCTTTATTACCTCTTTAATGTTCGGAATTTTTCTAGCTTTTTTTATTGAATGGATAAAAAATGCACAAAAAAGATATGAAAAAAATAATTAATCACAAAAATTTTTTTTAAGCTTTTGTTTTATCTAAATTCATCTGCTATAATAATATAGTCATAAATTAATGTAGGAGTCTAATATGCGTTTAGTCACTTATATCTTACTTTCCTTAATTATTCCATCTTTAGTTTTTTCTGCTGAATGGCAAATAGTTGGTCCCCGCGCACTTGGTATGGGTGGAGCATATGTTGCTGTGGTAAATGATTCAACAGCTGCATACTGGAATCCTGCAGCATTCGGTTTTTACAAAACTACAGATGTTAGGAAATATCAAAACAGAAATTTTGGCTTAGGAGTAGGAGTGGGTGCTGGTTATTCCATTCATAATGATTTAGGTGAAAAGATTGATAATATACTCGATTTTGATTACGATGTTATTTCAAGTGATATTTCCTCAGATGGACAAATAAGTCTACAAAATTTGGATGACTATGTGAATCTCATAAACAATGTAGCAAAAATCAATGAAAATGACGCTGTAGTTTTCAAAACAAACGGTTATATTGCTTCGAGAATTGGACATTTTGGTATTGGTGTTTATGCACTGGGAAATATAGCTGCTCTTCCAATTCTTGATTTAAAAAATATCGGCATTAATACATCAACTACAAATATAATCGACACATTAAAAGATGTAGATGGAACAACAGGTGAGACACCATCAAACTCTAATTTACAAGATTTGGCTCAAGAAATAGCTAACACACTTCCAAACTGGTCACTAAGTGATGCCAACGACTACTTAGCTGATTTAGAAGACTCATTAAACACCCAAGGAATACCCATCACTCAAGATATTATTAATGCTGCATATACTGTTGCAAAAGTGGCAAATGATGCTCAAAGTGGTAAATCTTATGATCAAAACCAATCAAAAATAAAATTTAATGGTTTGATTTATGTAGAGGTTCCTTTAACTTATGGATACGCATTTAATAAAAATTTTGCCATTGGTGGTAATGTGAAGTTCATGAAAGGTCGTTACTACGAATCTTATGTTTCTTTATATGACGATAACAACGACAATGACCTTTTTGACAATGCAAAAGACGATTATGAAGAATCAACAACTTTCGGTGTTGACCTTGGTGCAATGTATAAAATTGGAAATACCATCACTCTTGGAATTGTTGGTAGAAATTTAAACACTCCAAAATTTGATAAGCCATCAGGTGGAGAATATAAACTGGACCCTCAAGCCAGAGCTGGTATTGCAATTACACCTTTTAGCTGGCTTACACTTGCAGCAGATATTGACCTCACAAAAAATGACACTAATGTAAACAATTATGATTCTCAAAACCTCTCAATCGGTGCAGAAATCGAACTGCTAAAATTTTTGGCTCTCAGAGCTGGGTATTATAAAAATCTTGCTGAAAGTGACATTGACAATGTCTATACAGCAGGACTTGGTCTAAACTTTTACTTATTCAGACTCGACGCAGGAATAGCTTTCAGCGACAAGACAACTACAATTGATGGCAACGATTTGCCAAATGAAATCAAGGCAGAAGTAGCACTCTCTTTTGAATTCTAATTAAAGATTATAAAGAGGGAGAGACAGCTTTCCCTCTTTTTTACTCCAAAACATCGAATTTTAAGTCAATTATCTTTGTAAAAATAAATTTACACACGTTTTCATCATTTTTTATTGATTGAAATATAGGTGAAAAGGGGTATAATATTTGAAAAAATGGGAGGAAAGTCATGTACGCAAAACAGATTATGTACACGCCAAAGTTTGTGGTAAAACCAAATGATAAATTACATATAGTAGTGGAAAAATGGAAAAATAAACCCTGTGATGTCCCAGTTGTTGATAATGAAGGGGTTGTGGTGGGTTTAATCACAGCAAAACAAATTATAAGAAAAATTCTTCCTCAGTATTTACTTAATGGTAATATTGATAATGTTATGGGTTTTTCTGACCTACCAAATTTTTCAGAAAAAATTTGCGAGTGCTTTAAAAAAGAAGTAAAAGATGTTATGAAAAGTGATTACAACTGGGCTTATGAAGATGAAAGCACGTTATCAATTGCTTTAAAACTGATTAATGATAAAAAATGCGTAAGAACTATTGTAGTAATAGATAGAAATAAGAAATTAAAAGGGCTTATCGATGTTTGGTCTGTAGTAAAAAGAATGTTAAAAGAAGGTAACTGTACATTTGAATGGTAAAATCAAAATAAAAAATTTGGAGTAATAATGTTTAAAAACGAACTAATTATTGCAAACAGAACATTCAAAAGTCGCCTTATGGTCGGCACAGGTAAGTTTCCAAACAGTGAAATTATGAAAAAAGCTCTTGAAGCTTCAGAAACGGAAATTGTCACAGTGGCTTTAAGACGTGTGGATATAAGTAATCCTCAAGATGACATTTTATCTCATATTGATACGGAAAAATATCTCTTACTTCCTAACACCTCCGGAGCAAGGGATGCTGAAGAAGCCGTACGCCTTGCAAGATTGGCAAGGGCTGCTGGATGTGAGCCATGGGTAAAATTGGAAGTTACCCCAGACCCATATTATCTTTTACCTGACCCCATAGAAACCTTTAAAGCAGCTGAATTACTTGTAAAAGAAGGATTCAACGTTTTGCCATACATAAATGCAGACCCAGTTTTAGCAAAAAGACTCGAAGAAATAGGGTGTGTAACCGTTATGCCCCTTGGAGCCCCCATAGGAACAAATAAAGGAATAAAAACTGCAGAAAATCTGAAAATTATCATAGAACAAAGCAACGTGCCGGTGGTAGTAGACGCAGGTCTTGGAGCGCCAAGCCATGCTGCACTTGCTATTGAAATGGGGGCCGATGCTGTACTTGTCAATACAGCAATTGCCACTGCCAACGATCCTGTAAAAATGGCCATTGCTTTTAAACTTGCTGTTGAAGCTGCATGTGTAGCAAGGGACGCAGGACTGCCCGCCGCAAAGCAATATGCTGAGGCATCGAGTCCACTAACCGGATTTTTGAGGGAATAAAATGAGTTTTTATGACATATACAAGCATTACGATTGGGATGAAATAAAAAACTTTATTTATTCAAGGGATGAAACTGATATAATCTCCACCCTTGGGAAGCAACACCTGACAGATGAAGACTTTGCCACCTTACTTTCACCTGCTGCTGAAAAATATATTGAAGAGATGGCACAAACTGCTCATAAAATCACAGTTATGCGCTTTGGAAAAACAATAAAACTCTATGCTCCACTATATCTGTCCAATGTTTGTACAAATTCTTGTATCTACTGCGGATTTAACGTGCATAACAAAATTCCTAGGATTACACTTAATGAAGATGAAATCGAAGTGGAAGCAAAAGCTGTAAGTGACACAGGGATAAAACATATACTGCTTCTAACAGGTGAAGCACCAAAAATTGCCAACATTGACTACTTAAAAAAAGCTACTGAAATATGCAGTAAATATTTCTCGTCAATAGGTATAGAAATCTATCCTTTGGATATAGAAGGCTATAAAACACTTGTAGATGCAGGTGTTGACCTTTTAACGATTTATCAAGAAACTTACAACAGAAAAACTTATAATGAAGTGCATCTTGCTGGTAAGAAAAAAGATTTTTTATGGAGACTCGAAACCCCAGAAAGAGGGGCTGCTGCAGGACTTAGAACAGTAGGAATTGGAGCATTGATGGGTCTTGACGACTTCAGAGTAGAAGAGTTTTTCGTAGGAATACACGCAAAATACCTAATGAAAAAATATTGGAAGACCCATTTTACCGTATCTTTCCCTCGTATTAGAAAAGCTGAAGGATGTTATGCTCCGCGCTGTTATGTATCGGATAAAAATCTCGTACAATCGATTGTTGCAATGAGAATGTTTTTGCATGATGTGGGTATCGTAATATCCACAAGAGAACCTGCTTGGTTGAGAGATAACCTCATCCCCCTTGGTGTTACACAGATGAGCGCAGGCTCTAAAACCGAACCCGGCGGTTATGCACTACATGAAGATGAAAAGGCTGAACAATTTCACATAGAAGATAATAGACCTGTGAATGAAATTATAAATGTTATAAGGTCAAAAGGGTATGACCCTGTCTTAAAAGATTGGGACAGAGCCTTTGTCCAACCTGTATCAGTTTGATGAAAACCTATAATAATATCCCCATCATTGATACAGCCTATGGTGGTTATGGTGTAGCAAAAATTGAAGGTAGCTACACTGTTTTTATCCCCTTTACAGTGGAAGGGGATGTTGTCGACTTTCAGATAACCACGCAGAAAAAAACTCATGCTTTCGGAAAACTATTACAAATCAAAGAAAAATCTTATCACCGAAAAGAAATAGCCTGCCCCTATCTTTTCCAATGTGGAGGGTGCCTTTTTGGACACATTGATTACGGCAGTCAGCTTACAATAAAGGAAAAAATCGTAAAAAACTTTTTTCGAAAAATTTCCAATTTTAAGATAGATGAAATAATAAGCTCATCCCCTGATAGATACAGATTCAGAGCAACATTTAGAATTTTGAAAAACAAATCTGGCTTTTTAGGTTTCAAGAGTAACAGATTTATCCAGGTTGAAAATTGCTTAATTTGTAAAACATCAATGATTGAAAAAATCAAAGAGTTTTTAAGATTTGCGAATTCAGACGCTCCAACAAAATGTTACATTATTGAAAATGAAGAGAATAAGGCGCTTATAAATTTTGAAGGTAAAATTGAGAAAGATAGTATCGAAATCGAAAATGTCGTGGGGATAAAAACTAAAAATAAAATTTTTGGACAAGAAAAAATAAAAATCAGCGTTGATGATACATTTTACTACTGTGGATTTGACTCTTTCAGCCAATCAAACAGATATCTTCTCAATAAATTTCTCTGCTATTCTACAAAATTTTTAAAAAAGAATGATAGAGTGTTAGAACTTTATTCAGGTAGCGGCTTCTTTACCAATACTATATCTAGAAAAACTGAAACGGTAACAGCCGTGGAAGAAAACTTTGAAGCGACAAAACTCTTAAAAGAACTAAACCTTAATAATTTAAACGTATTCACAGAAAAGGTTGAAAAATTACAACAAAGCATATTGAAAAATCATAATATTCTTTTTGTTGATCCTCCAAGATCTGGTTTATCTAAAAATGTTATAAAACTTGCCCTCAAGCATTCTTTTGAAAAAATCATATATGTTTCATGCAATCCTGCTACAATGGCAAGAGATATTTCAAAGTTAATTGATAAATACCAAATTGAAAATTTTTACATAATTGACATGTTTCCTAATACATATCATATTGAATCTATAGCATATCTCACATTGAGGTAAAAAATGACTGCCGCTACTATCTCTTTATCCAGCGAGCTTGGAGTAAAAGTTGATTTTGATGAAAAACTAGAAAAAATCGTCCAAACAACAATTATTTTCGATAACATCCTTGAAACTAACACAAAAAAAATACCCTCAAATATTTTAAAATTTTTCAAAAACTATCTAAACATGCCAAATGATTACTTAGTCTCTTATCTAGAATGGGAAAAAATCACCGATAACTATAAAAAAATATACTTAGCACTGATGAAGATAAAACCAGGAGAAACTATAACCTATGGTGAATTAGCTCAAAGAGTTGGTATCACACGAGGAGCAAGGGTAGTGGGGAACGCAATGGCAAAAAATCCATATTCTCTTATTATTCCTTGTCACAGAGTAGTATCAAAAAATGGAATTGGGGGCTTCTTTTATGGCCCTTCTAATAAAAAGCGTTTACTAAAATGGGAGGAAGTCTATGAATTTATGGCATGTAAAAAATGAAAATGATCTTGCAGCTACTCAAAATAAAGAAACTTTTCTCTTTTTTCAAAACCTACTACATAACTCTTTGAAATTAACTGCAAACAACTCTGTCGCATATCTCATAAACAATTTTGTAAAAATTTTAGTATACAAGATTAAAAAGAACTTAAGCCAAGAATATCTAAATTTTTTAAAAATTTATGCAACGGCAAATAATATTTCATTAAATAATCTACTATTGGCAGTAAGTTTTCCTGATATTTTCTCATATATGCTATCAAAAACCGGTAGTAAAATGTATCTAAATATTCCTCACGTATTTTTAGGTTGCTCTACACTCCTTTTACCCACAGAAAATGGTGTACTACATTGTAGAAACCTTGACTATTTTGGTGGGAAGCTCTGGACAAGTAATCACGCTGTAATGCTTTTGAATTTTCCAAATATGATAAAATCGATAAATATAACCACCATGGGACTACCTGTTGTCGGTATCACATCATTAAATGAAGCAGGTATCTCTTTATCTGTTCATATGCTTTTTACTAAAGAGGTAAATATAAACGGTTCACTTGTAACAGATCTTGCTTTTCAAGTAATCACGAAAGCAACAAACATTTCTGATGTATTAAAAATTGTAAAGGATAAGCCCACTGTCAGCGGATGGGCTTTTATAGTGTTCAGTCACAAGGAAAACAAAGGTGTTTTGATTGAATTTAACGGCAAGAAAACCTGCATAAAAGAGCTTAATAGCTTGCCTTTTATATACAACAACTTTTATATGACCAGAGAACAACAATCTTCTGAACTGTACCCATCCTATATATGGATACAAAATAATTTTTACAGAAACAACCATCTCAAACGTCTATTATCAGATAAACAAACTTTTTCACTGAAAGATGCAATTAAAATAATTAGTGATACCTCCGATTACCATCATGGTAACAAGGACCCTTTTGGTCACACTGTGGCAAATAGCTTTACTGTCACATCTGCTATTTTTGACGTAAACAACGAAAGATTATCATTAGGCGAAAATCATTCTCCCGCTGGAGTTGGAATAAACAAAATTTACGACTTATCTAAAATCTTCAATGGTGAACTGGATGAAATCGATAAAATAAATATTATCCAAGATGAGAAAAAAAGAGCATTCTATAATGCTGTTGTAAGTGTGATGGATATTTTATACACTAATCAGGACTATGAAAAATGCATAAACATTCTCGACAAACTAGGAGAAAATCTGAATGACAGCTATTTTACCCTTTTACTTTATGCTATTTTGTTAATTAAAAAGGAAGATTTTATAAGAGCAAAAGAGAAACTTTACAAAGCTTTAGAAAAAACTTATTTGGACTCGTATAGACTTGGAATGATAAAACTGCTAGTTGCGGCCATAGAAGATTTTACCGGCAAGAAAAAGATAGCAACAGAGCTTTATGCGGATATTTTACAAAATCACAGATTTGTAGATTTAAACATTCTAACATTAAAACTTTATACAAAAGGGGTAGATAAAAACTTTTTCAAAAAAGTTGTACCAAACTTTTTCCTTTCCCATTTCCTGATTATCTAAATTTTTCAGAAATGGATTAATGGGCCTCGCCCTTTACCAAGCTTATAATTTTTTCCTCTCAATAATGATTCTGTTAAAAATTCCTTAGCTTTTCTCACTGCTACCACTACGGGCATCCTCTTTGCAATATTAGCAGCTATGGCTGATGACAAGGTACAACCTGTCCCATGAGTATTTGCGGTTTTCACTTTGCTGGACGTGAAAACTTCAAAATTTTCTCCATCAAAAAGTATATCCACCGCTTCCTCACTTCGCAAATGCCCACCCTTTATCAACACATATTTTGCACCTTTTTCTTTAATTCTTTTTGCTCCCTCCATCATATCATTCACATTTTTAATTTCTATTCCGGCTATAGTAGAGGCTTCATCCAAATTTGGAGTTACCATAAATGCATTGGAAATCAAATTATCAAAAGAACCATCAAAAAGAGATGTACCATCACTTGCTTTAAAAATAGTGTCAAGGATAAAAGGTACTTGCTTTTTAGACAAATAACACCCAACGAAATCAGCTATATCGGAAGCTGCCAGCATTCCTATTTTTACAATATCAATCTTGAAATCAGTAAACAGTATATCCAGCTGTTTTTCAATCATCTTCAATGGCATAGGGAAAACTTCTTTGACTCCCTGTGTATTTTGTATGGTAATAGCTGTAATCACTGTCAATCCATAGACACCTAATGCAGAAAATGTTTTCAAATCAGCTTGAATACCTGCGCCTGCACTACCATCTGAGCCGGCAATACTCAACACTACAGGTAAACTCATATCTCCACCTCAACACTGTATCTATTTTCTCCAAGAAGACTATCAAGCTGTCTAAAAAATCCAAGTTTTGGACTTACTCTGTATTCATCTGATACCTTTATTAATACTTTACCTTTACCCTGTACCTCTACTTCAAAATATATGGGCTTTTCCCCTTTCTCACTTATTACTACCTTCTTCAACTCATTGCTAAGATTCTCATTAAATCCAGTGGCATTTATTTTTACTTTGATTGCAGAAATAAGCTTATCAAAGGCTTCCTCGATATGATATATTTCTTCAGCCACTATAGAATATTCATCCTCTTTAAAATTGACCGTCCCTTTCACAATTATAATACTATCCTCTTCTAGATGTCTTACATGCTCTTTGTAAAGCTTTGGAAAAACCACTACATCCATTGTCCCTTCTAAATCCTCTAAAGTTACAAACGCCATCCTTTCATTAGTTTTTGTGATATAATTTTTCACACTTTTTACGATTCCACCCACTGTCACAACATTGCTTTCGTCACTTTTTTCTATATCAGCCGATTTTTTAGTAAATATTTCAAGTATGCTGGAATAATTCACTAAAGGATGGTTCGAAAGATAAAAACCAAGCACCTCTTTTTCAAACTTTAAAAGCTCATTTTCAGGCATCTCATCCACATCAGGATAAAACTCTTCCTCAACAGCCTCCCCATTCTCTTTCAGCAAATCTTCAATAGTAATAATCCCTTCTTTTTTTAACTGCTGTTCTTTCTGTCCTGTCTCCATGGCAGTATCAAGCACCTGTAAAAGCTGTCTTCTGTTTTTCCCAAAAGAATCCATTGCACCTGCTTTAATAAGTGATTCTATCACTTTTCTATTTACCTGCCTTAAATCAACTCTTCTACAAAAATCGTATATACTCTTAAACTTTCCCCCTTTTTCCCTTTCTTTAATAATTTCATCAATGGCACCAAACCCAACGTTTTTAATGGCGCCAAGCCCAAAACGAATCGAATTGCCGGCAATTACAAAATCTTTGTAAGACTCATTAATGTCAGGTTGCAATACCTTAATCCCCATTTTCTTACATTCATCAATAAAGGCAACAACTTTATCCCCTTTTTCCAACTCATTAGAAAGAAGCGATGTCATATATTCCACTGGATAATGGGCTTTGAGATAGGCTGTCTGATAACTCACCATAGCATAAGCTGCAGAGTGACTTTTATTAAATCCGTACTCTGCAAATTTTGCCATCAAATCGAAAATTTCACTGGCCTTTTTCTCTTCAAAACCTCTTTTTACAGCCCCCTCAATATTCAATTTTTCATCACCATAAAGGAATATCTCCCTATGTTTTGCCATCTCTTCAGGCTTCTTTTTCCCCATTGCCCTTCTGAGCAAGTCCGCACTACCAAGAGAGTATCCAGCTATAATCTGGGCTATCTGCATCACCTGTTCTTGATAAACGATAATTCCATAAGTCTCTTTCAATATATCCTCAAGCTCAGGCAAAGGATAAGTAACCTCTTGCAATCCATGTTTCCTTTTTACAAAGTCATCGAGCATTCCACTACCAATGGGACCAGGTCTATAAAGAGCTACAAGAGCAATGATATCCTCAAAAGCTGTGGGTTTTAGTTTTTTCAAAAGATTTTTCATCCCACTACTTTCTAGCTGAAATACTCCAGTGGTTTCTCCCGAGGACAAAAGCTCAAAGGTCTTTTCATCATCTAAAGGAATCTTTGAGATATCAAACTGAGGGTCATGATTTTTCCGTATCAGTTTTTCTGCATAATCAATCACAGTCAGGTTTTTCAACCCCAAAAAGTCAAACTTTACAAGCCCCACCTTTTCGAGGGTATCCTTTTCTAACTGTGTTACCACCTCATTATTCTGCCCTCTACAAAGAGGTACATATTCCACAAGGGGCTCATCCGATATTACAACACCTGCAGCATGCATCCCTGCATTTCTTAATAACCCCTCCAGTTTTAAAGCGTGAGTTAAAAGCTCTTTCCCTTTTTCAATACTCTCTATATTTTTCTTAATCTCAGGATCCATCTCCAAAGCTTTCTTCAATGTTAAACCTGGTTTTTCAGGGATCAACTTTGCAATTTTGTCCACAACTTTTAAAGGTATCTCAAGGACTCTTCCTACATCCCTAATAACCCCACGGGCAAGAAGCTTACCAAATGTAATAATTTGCGCTACTCTATTATCACCATATTTGCTACGAACATAATTTATAACTTCTTCCCTTCTATTCATACAGAAATCGATATCAAAATCCGGCATACTTTTTCGCTCTGGGTTCAAAAACCTTTCAAAAAGCAATTTGTATTTAATGGGGTCAATATCTGTAATCCCTACCGCATAAGCCACAAGGGAACCAGCTCCAGAACCTCTCCCAGGCCCCACAGGAATTTTATTTTTTCTTGCATAGTTAATAAAATCCCAAACAATTAGATAATAGCCATCATACCCTTTCTCATGAATAATTTTCAGCTCATATTCCAGCCTATCATAATATTCCTTATGTTTTTCAAGAGGCACTTTTGCCAATCTTTGATGCAACCCTTCCCTGGCAATGTGCTCAAGATACGTTTTAAGAGTAAACCCCTCTGGTACAGAATAAACCGGAAGATGCAGTTTCCCAAATTCCATTGAGACATTACACATTTCAGCTATCTTCACCGTATTTATGAGCGCTTCTGGCACATCTTTAAATGATTCCCACATCTCTTCAGGTGATTTCACATACAGTTCAGATGAATGCGAATCTTTTCTACCAGGGTCTGAGATAGTCTGCTGATATTGAATACACATCAGAATCTGATGAGATTCATAGTCTTCCTTATCCAGAAAGTGACAGTCATTTGTAGCTACAAGGGGAATACCCGTTTCCTTTGAAATGTTTATAAGTTGTTGATTTACTATATTTTGTTCAGGGATACCGTTATCCTGAATTTCAAGATAATAATTATCTTTTCCCATAATTTCATAGTATTCTAATGCCACTTTTTTAGCGGCTTCATACCCTTCATTTAATATTTTCCTGGCAGGCTCACCTGCAAGACATGCGGAAAGAGCAATCAACCCCTTTGAATATTTTGCAAGAAGCTCTTTATCTATTCTTGGTTTATAATAAAACCCTTCGAGCTGAGCTAATGACACAAGATATTGCAAATTTTTAAGTCCTGTATTGTTTTTAGCAAGTAAAATCAGGTGATAGTTTTTATCCTCTTTCTTATCATAACTTTTATTAAACCTTGAATCAGGCGCCACATAAACTTCACACCCTATAATAGGCTTAATCTCATTTGCAAGAGCCTGTGTATAAAAATCTACAATCCCGTACATAGTGCCGTGATCCGTAATAGCAACAGATTTTGCACCGTAAGATTTCAATCTTTTCATAAGTTCCGAAATATGTATTGCCCCGTCTAACAAAGAATATTGAGTATGAAGATGTAGATGAACAAACTCCTTACTCATTAATCAAACTCCACTTTAACTTTTACATTTTTGACGGTTTTAAAAAACTTCACCATAGAAATTTTCTCCTCTAAAAACCTTTTTACAAGCTCATCCTCACAATCCACTTTCACATCAACATTCTCAAAATTAGCAATAGATATAATATAATCCGCCACCTTTTCATAATCACTTAGCCCAAATATCGGCTTATCTATTGACACCTCGCTGTTAGTAACGATCCCCACAAGATGGTTATCACCAAAACATAACGGTTCTTTGCCGTGCTCAATTCTGTAAATTTCAAACTTAGGAATATTACTTTTTTTATACCCCTCTGTTAAGATTATATCCACATCACTAAAATATTTTAAAATCAGTTCATACACTGACATATCCCTATTCACGCTTTTTACTAAGGCAATTTTCTCTTTTGATGAAATTATTACCTGCCTTGAACCTGCACTTTTCAGTCGATAGGAATCTTTACCAGGTTTATCAATCTCAAATTTATGGGCATCATGCTTTATCGCTCCTACCTTAAACCCCTTTTTAGTAAAAACAGGTATTAGATTCTCTAAAAATGTGGTTTTTCCACTGCCAGAACTACCCACAAAGGTAAATAAAGGAGGGAATTTATTCTTCATTTTACTCTCCATTTTAGATATAATTTATTGCAAACTTACAATAGATTGTACGGTTATAAAATCAGATGGCAGGCTTTTCAAGTTTTAAATTTAAAACTGAACTTTTCCTTTTATCAGCTCTTCTTTACTCATTAATAATAAGCTTTACCTCAAACAGATCATCATACCTTTTAAATGCTCTAATAACATCATTACTGTCAATAATTATTTTGCGTATATTTTTTAAAGGTAAACTTTTCTTATTTTTCTTAATAATTATCCTCTTTTCTAATCTCACTCTTTCAAAAATGGATATTATCACTGAAAAACAAAAAAAATATTCAAAAGGGGTCTCTGGTATTTACAAAAATAAGCAATTTGAGCCTGGCACTGTAATTTTTAAGATGAAAAACAAATTAATCAGTTTCAAAATACCACTTATAACAACCATACTTGAGAAAAGAGAAAAATTATGTAGAAAACTTTATCTTGAATCTAGTGGGGAAATTAGCATAATTCAGGCTGCACTTTTTGGTAATCGACAATATCTTGACAATAAAACAAAAGACCTTTTTATTACCACAGGTATCTTCCATCTTCTTGCCATATCAGGACTACATGTGGGTATTATCATCTCCATCGTTTTCTTAATATTTTCTTTTTTACCGTTGAAATTTCGATATTTAGCAGTAATTTTCACACTTCTCCCTTTTATAGTTATAACCGGCTTTAAAATAACAGTTCTGAGGGCTTCCCTCTTTGCAATATTTATATTCTCTGCACTCTTTTTTGATGTAAAAGTGGAAATGAAAAAACTGCTCATCTTTCTGGCTTCCCTTTTTCTGCTTCTATTCCCCTCAACTGCTTTTGACATCTCATTTATGCTATCCTTTGCTGCCGTTTTCGGAATCTTGACTGTTGTAGAAAAGGAAAAAGGATTAAAGAGTATAATTCTTGTTCCCCTTGGTGCCACCCTTTTTACTATGCCTATCATTCTATACAGTTTTGGAAATTTCAACTATCTTGGAATTTTGAATACATTTATAATGCTACCATTCATTTATCTTTTGATTATAACAGGCCTGATTACACCTTTTACAGGTCATTTTGCAATTGCACCCTTAATTACAATTGAGAATTGGATACACAACATTGCCACTTTTCTATATAAACTTACATACTCTACGTTTGTACTAAATAAAATTAATCTTTACCTTCTCATCATTTCTTTAATCATAATTCTCTTATTCATTATTTTCAAAAAATTACCCCTTTTGCTATTACTACTCATCGTTCCCCTTATAAATTTGCAGAAATCTAATATTATAATTTTCCCAAATATGGTACGCTCAAAGGGGATTATAGATTTAAGAGAAAAAAAACAAATTTTTTTCAAAGGGTTTTACAGTGATTTCAAATATCAATTCCTTCCTATTGTTGCAAAACTTGGAATAAAAACCTTTGATAACGGAATAATACATATTTATGATGGCCAAAATCTTTATCTTAAAACTAAAAACAATACTTTGTCTGATATTTGTATAAATCAAATAGGTAAGAACTGCAAAATAGTTTACATGACTAAATCAAATAGCATTTCAAAAAAGTTGTTGATGTCACAAAATAAACTCTTTATTATTTACAAAAACGAACTAAAATCGAAAAATATATATGAATTAAAAAATAAAAAATGCATCATTTTAAAAGAAGGTGAAATAAGTTATGATGACAATATTTGTAAATGAAAAGCCCACCAAAGTTGTAGAAAATACTACCCTTTTTCAACTAAGAGATAAAATTAAACCTGATGCTGACATCGTGATTCTAAACGGGCATATTATGAATAAAGATGTACCTTTAAATAATAACGATAATGTTGTTTTGATAAAAAGAGGAGAAATACCTTCCTTTGATGAATTAGAAGCTCTCATGATTGCAAGACATACTCCTGGAGTACATAAAAAATTAAAAAAAGGTAGAGTAGCCATTGCAGGACTTGGCGGACTTGGATCGAACATAGCCACTAGCCTTGCCAGGATGGGGGTAGGATTTTTAAGATTAATAGATTTTGATGTTGTTGAACCGTCAAATTTAAACAGGCAGTATTATTTTATTGACCAAATCGGAAAGAAAAAAACCGATGCCCTATTAGAAACTTTAAAAAGAATAAATCCATATATCACCTATGACCCCGTTGACTGTTTTGTGGATGAAAACAATATCAAAGAACTTTTTCATGATGTAGACGTCATAATCGAAGCCTTTGATAAAGCTGAAACCAAAGCTCTTTTAATCAAAAAATGCATGCAGCTTTTTCCGGATAAGCTGATTATAGGAGCAAGCGGTGTAGCAGGTATTTATGACACCTCTTTATTAAAGATTGAAAGGCTTGGCAAGAATGTTTATGTAGTAGGTGATTTTGTAAATGAAGCAAAACCTGGCGAAGGTTTAATGGCTACTAGGGTAGCGGTAGCTGCAAATATGCAGGCAAATCTTGCTGTAAGATATTTAGTAAACGACAAAAATTTAGTTTAATAAGAGGAGATAATGAAAGTTAAAATCAACGGAGTAACAAAAGAAGTTTGTGACAACATCACAATTTTAGACCTAATAAATTCATTAAATTTAAAATCAGATAGAATTGTTGTTGAATATAATAAAACCATTTTGAATAAAGATGATTATGACAAAATAACAATTAAGGAAGGTGATAACCTTGAGTTGATTCATTTTGTAGGTGGAGGCTGATGAGAATATTTTTATTAATAATTTCTTTTGTTTTTTATTCCACATATTCAAATGCTTTAGTAAGGCTTAAAACAAGTGATTTCCAACAGCTCATTCGTAAAAATAAAAGCACAACAATTGTAGTTTTTTGGGCATCTTATTGCCCTTATTGTAAAAAAGAGATTAAAGAACTTTATAAAAATAAAACCGAACTGGATAAAAAACAGATATCAGTAATTTTAATCTCTATTGATAAACTTGAATCATCAGCTTTAAGAGCTTATAAAAACCTGAATGTTGACTTCCCTTTATACATTGCAACCAACAACCTTATAAATTATCTTAACATACGTTTAGTACCTATAATTGCTATCTATGATAAAAATGGTAACATGCACGATATAGCTCCAGGATACAAAACTTTTACCGAAATTCTTAAGATGCTCAAAGATTAGTAAAATAATTTACATTGCATTATTTTATGATATAATATTCTTGATATTTTTGATTTTATGGAGGCACAAATGAAGAAAAGATTTTTCATCTTATTCTTGATATCAACTCTAATATTTACTGCAGTTATAAATGCTTATGCAGTAAATCAAAGAGCAGGTAAAAGGAAATTTAAAAAATATTGTCACAAAAAGTGTCATAGTGGAAAAAATAAGGATATACCTTATATAACCCCTTCATCATTTACAATTGATCAGTGGAAGTTATATTTCAATAATAATATGAAAAAATTAAAAGATGTTCATAAAAATGGTGAGTTAGATTCCATAAAGCTAAAACCAAAACATTATAAAAATATTGAAGCATTCCTTACAAACCACGGCTTAGGCTCCTTTGAACCAGAAAGCTGTAACCAATAATTAACAGATAAACTCCCTGAAAGGGGAATCTTATTATAATTTTCCACCTCCATGATAATGGCATTGCTGACAATTGGTTTTATTTCTTTGGTGCATTGTCTTATCTCCATTATGACATGATAATCTACATAACTCATATTTTACAGGATTTATTGGTGCAACGATAGTACCACTATCAAAATCAGATTTAGGAGCTCTTTTGGTTTTAAAAGGAGCTGTTCCTGTCCACTTCATACGATTAGTAATTAAAAAAGGATTACCCCCATGTGGGTCATGACAAATTATACAAGGTATTTTTTCTTTACCATGTATATCTTTACTAAAAGAACTAGCTATATTTCTTATCCTACCATTATTATTAGTTGGATCCAATACATTTAAATCAGGTCGATCCGTAAAAGTTGGAAAACTACCATCATGGCATTTCAAACAAAAATGATCTATTTTATATATTTTCAACCAATATTTGTCAGTACCATTATAATTTGTCGGATTAGTTGACCAAGTAAAGGGTTGTAAAGGATTGTCTGGATCAACAAGTGATTCTATCACATTTGTGGTATTTAAATCGTCTCTCCTAACTCCATGAACACCATGACAATTTATACACTCAAGATGAGCACCACTACTACCTTGTTGTGCATCTGTCACATCATGTGACCTGTTCACCCATCTTTTTGTACCACTATAAATATCATAAAACCCATCATTGCTTGACATCAAACTTTCAATATCAATATTATTTTCAGACAATGGTCCAATACCTTGTGAACTCCCGTGACATACAAAACATAAATCTTCTTCATTTCCTTTTAACAACTGAGAAGTTGCAGAGCCAGTAACAATATCTTTTGCATTATGTGGTTTATGGCAGTTACCGCAGGCATAATCTGATGAAATGGGCGCACTGCTCATAACCTGATTATGCACAGATGTAGAAAAAGGTAACGTTACACTACCTTCAACCTTTTTATCATGACAGCTGGTACATAGAAGTTGTTTATCAGCAGTTCTTAAAAAATAAATTGTTTCTGTATGCGGGTCATGACATGTTGTACATTCAATTCTTCCATTTTGAAGTTTTATAAAAGAAGGTAACACTGATGGTAATTTCAACTGCCTATCTTGAACAGCTAGATTATCATCATATACAAATGATATAGGATGGTCATCTCTTAGGTCAGTACCAAGATTTGCTTCACCTGATAATGGAAAATTCAAATCTGTGGCTATTGACGATGTAGTAGCATATATAGCATTGAGTGCTATTGTTCCATCGTGACATGAAAGGCATAATTTCGAATCTCCAGTAGGCTGTCCAGGTGAAGCATTCATAGTAACTGAAGAATATGTTTGATACACTGCCGTACTAAGCTCTCTATTCCAAAGAGGTGCATATGGAAGAGCATTGTGAGGAGTATGACAAAATACACAAACTCTATCTTCTTGGCTTGATTTTATTGGTCCCGGGCCAGATTTTGATAGATTATGTTTTGTATTTGCTACTCCTGCATATATTAATGAACTAAAAATAGCTATAATCAACAATGTGATACATATTTTAATCTTCATATACTTCCTCCTGCCATATACATAGCAAATACCATGCCCACATTACTCAAAGGATTTAAATACTTTTACTCTCGCATTGAATAAATCTGCTATATAAATTTCATCATTATAACAATAAATCCTTGCAGGCATATAAAATGATTCAATATCAGAGCCATTATGTCCAATAAAATAAAGTAGATTACCATCTAAGTCAAAAATCTGAAAATTATCAAAGTCAGCATCTGTAACATATATTCTCTCATATTTATCAATACATATCCCTTTAGGTTTTGAAAAATTACCTGGTCTGTTTCCAATCTCACCAAACGTATCCAAAATATTTCCATCATAATCTAGCTTAATTATTCTAAAATTCATAGAGTCTAAAACATACAGCCATCTTTTATCTTTAATAACATCTATATCTAATGGAAAATTAAACCCCTTATCAATCTCATTTTTAATATTTCCATCCATATCCGTAATAACTATTTTATTTCTGTTAGCATCTGCCAAAAATATAAAATGATTTTTTGAATCAACCTTTATTGATACAGGTTTACTTAATTGAATATCTAGAAATGAAGTTGACCTATCAATAATATTGTATCTAATAATATACCCTTTTTCTGAATCAACCAAATAAAGATTATTATTGTCGAAATCCATATCAACTATAGATTTTAATCTTTTACCAGCAAACTCTTTTATAATATCCAGCCTAAAATTATTCTTATCTATCAAATAAACTACACCAAACATGATATCACTAACAGCAATATAATTATCATTTGCCGCCACTGCAAAAGGTCGATACAGAGGTGGAATTTCATGTTCAATTCCAAAAAATTTCCTAAAAAAGCTATAGTTTTCCCTAATCTTTTTAGTATCTATAATGTTTATAAGTGCTATCTTAGGATTAGAGATATCAGGCCAAAAATATTTATCAAAATTTTCAACTTTCTGATAACGTACTGCACAACCACTAACGAGAATTATTATTATCAAAAATTTTAATAGTTGCTTCATCTTTTGCTCTCTTTAAAATTTCTTTATAATAATCTTTAAATCTCCTTTGTTTCATTAATCTTTCAATTTCACTCTTAATCTCTTTATAAGGCACAACCTCTGAAGGTTTTTCATCTATAACTTTGACAATCAAATAGCCATAAATATTTTTATAAGGACCTCCCACATCCCCTACTTTTAATGAGAAAATTTTATCAACAGGATAATTTTTACTAAATTTGTACACTCTATCCTCTTCTGGATATTTCCCTTTATCACATTTACTCCAAATATTCTTATCACCTGCTTTAATGAGTGATGCTATCTTTTCAGCTTCTTTTTTCTTTTCTTCCATTTGTTTTGGATTCAATTCACGAGCATCTGCCTCAATAAGGCAATTTTTTACAATATAAAACGATCCAGTACTAAACATACCCAGATTGTTGTCATAATAATTTTTTAAAATATCATCACTAATTTTTTCTTTAAAAATTTCTTCTTTAATAATTTCTTTAACATTTAAATCTCTATAAGTATCTATCAGTATGTTTTCACTAATGCCATTCTCATTCAAGGCTTTGATATAATCTTCATTACTTTTAAAACGTTTCTTAATTACATCTACAATCTCTTTAGCTTTATTATCAACCTTCTCATATAATTTAGGTTTATTTTTTTTCAAATAAAGAACTATTGTTCTTGCATTAACTGCTGACTCTATTGCTTCATCCCAAAATTCTTTTTTATTTAAACTCTGAACATGAAATTTACCAATGGGGATAACTTTATTTAAAAACGTTTTTACCTCAAAGAAATGTATTTTTTCTCCATTCACTATAGCAATAATCTTTTCTTGTGCAAACAACAAGTTACTATGAACGAGTACCGTAATAAAAACCAAAATTTTTACGCAACTCAAAATATACTTCATGTTCTACTCTCCTTACACCATCCATTATGGTATTATTTTTTCTATATCCTAAAGCCATTTTAAACACTCTTGTTTTATAACTCACTGCGCATTCGTAATCTAATCCTTTGTTTTTTTCTCTATCAATTTGCTTCTCAAATGCAAATATTGCAGTTAATCTATCAGTAGGTGTATATGATACTTTAACAATAATATAGTCATCTTTTTTAAATTCGCCAATCGAATTATCTCTTTCTCTTTCAAACCCCAATTCAAGTATAGCATATGGCTTAACAACAGGAAAGCTTCTATATTTAATCAGCTTCAAGTTAGCATTGTAAAGCTGCAATTTATAATCTCTATCGTTCTCTCTATACTTTAAATCTAACAGAACATTTCTTGCATTTAGTTGATAATTCACTCTTTTTTCTCTATCTACTTTAGTAATTATACCCTGATAATCGGTTTTTTCTTCTTTGTAATAAGTCATTAAGTTATGATATTTATATTTAATTTTCAAATCATATATCGTAGTATTTTTTTTATAGATATTTTTTTGTTTTTCATATTCTTTTTTTGGATAAAAAGATATTTTATAGTTTTTATCCTTTTTTTCCATATTCAATAAAAAACTATAAAATACTTTATCCTGTGAATTCCCAAAACGGTCTTTTTTATAGTTACTTTCCAAATAAAGCTTTTTATTCAAAGTAAAATAACCATCTTTAGATATAACATGATACTTTTCTGTATAGCTGCTATATTCATCTCTCCTTTCATATCTAAACTCTTTATCAAATATTAAATTATAAGGGCGAATTTCAAACAGTTTATCTAAGCTGAATCTACTTTCTTTCTCATCTTTAAATCTATTAGAAGGATCATAAACTTTATCCTTCTCTGTCTTATAATATTCAATATCAAGTTTACTCTTTATGGTTTCAAAATATTTAAGATAATACCCACTTCTTATCTCATACTTATTTTTGTTGTACTCATAGCCTGCATCTCTTTGAACAGTCAAAGTTAGATCATTTGAATCTCCTGTTACAATACTGAGCTGACCTTCAATTGATTCATTAAAGTTCAGTAGATATGTATCCACAGGATTAAGTAAGACTATACCAAGACTTGAATTCTCGCCGTCAATAATAACACCACTTAAATCTAATGTTACTGTATTAGAACCAGTATTCTTAATTAAGATATAACCACTACCATAAATCCCATTGCTCAAAATAGCGTTCAATTCATTATACGAAAAAATGCCTTCATCTATACTTGTAACTTTTAGATTCTCTTTCGTAAAAATTATGTTTGTATAAAAATCAAAATCTTTTGAGCTATAATCATAATTACCTGAAATGTTGTGAGTTGTATTAATATCATTAATATATTTGTCTTCATTGTATTCATAAGTGTATGTACCTGTAACGCTATGCTTTCCTTCCGTAATATTTGTCGACACTTTATAATATCTATCATTGTATTTATTACCTTCATAATCTTCCTCAGTAATTTTGCCAAACCCTTCTATTTTTAAATCTTTAAACTTTAACAATGTTGGGAAACCAAATGAATCAACCATTCCAAATGTATAAATCTTCTTATCTGAATTCTCTTCACCAAGATTAAACTCTTTAATTTCTTGCTTATAATTAAATCCAACAAGATTTTTGATATCTATTCCAACCTTTTTATGAGCCTCTTTTGTTAAATAGTTAGAATCAGTTTCTAATATTTTTTTATAACTGTACTCAGTATAATTAGCCATAAAATTAATTTTTCCGTATTTATAAAAATAGTAATTTTGCATTTTATTACGATTATAATTATTTAAAGATGTATTAATCCCTTCCAATTCACTAATATCAGCTTTAATTTTTGGCAATGAATTAAAATACTTTTCACTATCCACATCCAATACTTTACTATCCGAATACTCCACAAAAAGCTCTATATTTTTTTTAGGTATCCTAAAATTCAACTTCCCATTTAAAGAATAATCGAAGTCTTCTGTATTCTTTGCATCAGAATTAGATGTAAAAGGGAATGATACTTTTGGTTTCACATTTTCAAAATAGTTCATATTATACTGATCCAAATTTAGATTCAATCTAAGGCTACCCAATCTACCTCTTAAAAAATCTCTTTTATAATCAGTGTTTAAAAACAAATTATCCACTTGGCTACCTTCATAATATTTACTACTGTTCTCTTCCGATCTAAAATAAGATTTAAACTGCGTTTCAATACCTGTATTTAGAGATAAGTAACCAGCAAATGCATTGCAAGAAAATGCCAAAAACAAAATAAAAAGGTACTTTCTAATAAACATAATCACCTATCATGACAGTCTAAACAGATACGCGATGGAGTATCTCTTAAAAGCCTAACCTCTTTCGTATGAGGATCATGGCAAGTAGGACAAGCCATTAAAAACCCGTTTTTATACAGTGGAAGCTTATTATTAACTTTTTTATTGTTTATTCTTATATTCTTTATTTTATTCAAAGAACTTCTTATATCAACATTAATTGGATGAAAGCTTTTACTATGTTCTATATAATCTGTATGGCATGATATACATACAGCAGATATTTCATCATAGAGTCTTTTAACTTCTATAGCTGTTTGCTTTCTATTCTCATATAGATTTGGTGTTATATATTTATATGATTTTGGTTTACCCCATACTGGTTTTATTTCATAAGATTTTCTTAGCTTATGGCAAAAACTGCAATAACTTTTACTAAAACTTGATCCTAAAAACTTAAAATTATGAGGTGATTCTTTAGCATACATTAATTGACAAAAAAACAATAAAATTATCAATATTAAGACAATATTCTTCGTCATATTTTTCCATAATCAAAATTTAAATTTGCATAATCAAGCTTTTTATAAATAAATTATTATCACAAATTTTGACAAATTACTATTTATTTATCAGTGTGACACTCACCGCAAAACGTTTTCTCATCTGTAGTTCTTAATAATTTTTCCACATGCTTATATGAAGTAAAGCTTGCTCCAACTACTCCTTTATGAGGATCATGGCAAGTAAGACATTCTACTTTTCCATTTATAAGTTTAAACTTACCATTCACTCCATTTACCCATCCATTTGAAACACTGCTATTCAACCCCGTATCTTTCGTATAATCATAAACGATCCCTATAGGATGGTTTGATTTTGCATAATCAATTGTCAATACACCCATCGAATATGCCTCAAAATAAGCACCTGTAAATCCAGTACTCTCAGACATACCATCATGACATGCCATACATGCCTCAGAGGGGGAATTTATATTATTATCCTGAATATTATCTAGTGTACCAAAAGGACTCACATATTTAGTATATGCAGCCCCATCATCATACTGGTTAGTATCATTCCATAGTGGTATTTTATTGCCTGCATTATGAGGCTTGTGACAAGGGGCACATGGAGATTCATCTACACCATCTGAACGATAAAAATAATGAGGGCCATTTTTAACCTGCACACCATTAATAGAACTAACATGGCAGTTATAAGTTGAACAACCTGATGCATATAGATTGCCTACCATAATAGCAACAAACATCAATATAGAAAAGAAAATCCATATTTTTTTATCCATAAACCCCTCTCTCAATAAAGCCTTTATACAGGGGGAGACCTCCATCTCCCCTAGCATAAAAGCTTATCTATCTACCTAATTAATTGTTATGACATGTTTGACACAATGAAGCTTTTGCAGCTCTTAAAAAGTCACCATTAGTGTTGTCATGAGGGTTATGACATGTACCACATTCAAGAATATCACCTGATGTTCCATAAAATTTAAACCCTGCTGCCTTAACACTTGTTAATGACTTTAATGATGTAGCAGTTCCATTATCTACATACTGTATAGATACAGGGTGCTGACCATTAGGTTTAGTAGCATAATCAATATCAAGACCAACTGTTTCAGTAGCCAATGATGCTGACAAAGCAGTACCATTTCCACCTGCATCATTAATCATACCATCATGACATGCCATACATGCCTTAGAAATATTTCCCAAAGTACTAGATGGAGTAGCATTAAGAGAATCTGTTGGAGAAGTATAAGCCGAATATGTCCCATCAAAACTGTTACTATCATTCCACAAAGGAATTAAAGTACCCGCGTTGTGTGGTTTATGACATCCGCCACATGCTGTCCCACCATAAACTGCTGATGCACTATTCTGCGAAAAGTCATGTGCTGTCCCAGCAACTCCAGCAAATGTTAGAACCGGTACCACTAATAAAGCTAATAAAATTAATAATTTTTTCATGTCTTTACCTCCTACTTGTTTTAGCCTTTTAGCTTTTGTTTATTATTAGCATTATTTGTGCCAAAATAATTTTGCTTTTCCTACTAAACTGTTATGATTTTATGTTCCACACTATTTTTCGCTTATATTTTTTTGTGGATAATCAACTCAAATTAAACTTTATACTCTATTAAGATCTCTAATAATATCCAAATGAACAACTATAAACTCACAATCCTTAACCTACTTACACATAAGTAATTTCTATTTTTTTAAATTAAAAACAATTCCTTTTGAACTTTTTAGTTAACAAATTATCATACACTTGTTATTAAATCTGTATACAAAATACAAAAAATGAGACATATGTGAGACACATATGCTACAAAACCTGTAGGATATGAGACATAACTGAGACATATGTGAGACACGATGAGACATGTTAAAGGTTTAATTTTACTCTATTGAAAATTTTTTCAACAATCTATAAAAAGTTGCTCGGCTTATACCTAAAATTTCCGCAGCTTTTTTCCTATTATTTCCAGCCTTTTTTAAGGCATCTAAAATCTCTTCTCGATTCAACTCTTTTATATGCTCTTCTTTTAATCCCAAGTCACCAGGCATAATAACACCTGTATATCTAGCCTTTATCAAACTTGCCCTGATAATATTCTCAAGCTCTCTAACATTTCCTGGAAACCTATATTTCAATAACAATCTTTCAGCCCCCTGACTTAACCTAATCTCTCTGTTATAAAAATTGTATTTTTTAATGAAATAATTTGCTAACGGAATAATATCTTCTGTCCTCTCTCTTAACGGAGGCACTCTGATTTCTGCCACTTTAAGTCTGTAATATAAATCTGCTCTAAATTTACCTTCAGCAACTTTTTGCTCTAAATCCACATTAGTAGCAAAAATATATCTGACATCTAATTTAATATCCTTCATGCCACCAACTCTTCTAACACAATTTTCTTGTAATACCCTCAAAAGTTTTACCTGTAAGTCAAATTCTAAATCACCTATTTCATCTAAAAAAAGTGTCCCCTTCTGTGCCTGTTCAAAATAACCTGGCTTACTTTTATCTGCTCCAGTAAAAGCACCTTTTTCATAACCAAAAAGCTCTGACTCAAGAAGCGATGGTGGAATAGCATTGCAATTTACAGCCACAAAAGGGCCTTTTTTTCTTTTACTATATTTATGTATACTTTTTGCAACTACTTCTTTTCCCACTCCACTTTCCCCTGTAATTAAAACAGGCACATCAGATGAAGCTATTCTAGCCATTTGTTTCAAAACTTCCAAAAAGACCGGTGAATCAGCTATAATTTGCTCATCCTCAAAATCTTTATTCGTTTCAACAGCTTCCTCTTTCTTCTTCTCTGAAAGACTTTTTTCAATTTCAGCCAAAATTTGTTTTAATTTACTCATTTTAAAAGGTTTACTGAGGTATTCAAAAGCACCCTCTTGTATTGCTTTTATGGCTGTATCACTAGAGCCAAATGCCGTAATCAGTATAAAAACTGCATTATTCCCAGATTTACGCATCTTTTTAAGAACTTCTATACCATCCACTTCATTCATTACATAATCACATATCACTACATCATAACTGTTTTTTTTCATCAACTCCAATGCATGCACACCATTAAGAGCAACCTCAACTTCATAAATTCGTTCAAGAGCAAGTTTTATTACTTCTCTTGAATTCTTATCATCATCAACAATTAAAACTTTAAGCATCTTTACCTTTCAACGGTATTTTTATACCAAAAATTGTTTCACCATTCTTGCTTTCACAAAAAATAGTCCCTCCTAAAACCTCAACCAACTCTTTACATACGGCAAGACCCAAACCTGTCCCTTTTCCTGTTTTTTTTGTAGAAAAAAAAGGATCAAAAATTTTATCTTTTAATTTTCCATCAACACCCTTACCATTATCAATCACATAAATTATTACAAAATCTCCATCAACTTTACTTTTCACTTTAATTCTACCATCACTTTCACCTATGCTATCAGCTGAATTTTTTATAAAATTGTATAATATTTGTTCTACAAAACCTTTATCTGTAAAAACAACAATATCATCAACATCAGCTTCAAGACTAATATTTTCTGACACCATAAAACTCATATCAGATAAAATATCAGAAACCAAATCTTTTAATCTTACACTTTCATAAGAAGGCTCTGGCTTTTTTGAAACATAAAGATAATTTCTAATAATATTTTGGATTTTATTAATCTGTCTAGCAATATTATCACAGCGCTTTTTAATAAAATCATCATCGTACACATCTTGAATCAAATCAATGTTACCCATTATTACATGCATTGGCGTCCCAATTTCATGTGCCATTTTTGAGGCAAACTGTCCCAATATTGACAACTTTTCATAATACACAACTTTCTCTTTTAAAGCCTTTTCTTTTTCATCAATTTTTCTGACTATATAATACAACAATAACACATAAATTATAAAACCAAATAGCGAAAAAACACTTGCTCTATAACGAACACTATCAATATTACTCATAATCTCAGAAAAATCTTTATATATCTCCACAACCCCCTTTACTTCACCACCAAACACAACTGGATAATATATTTCTTGAACATATTCTGTGCCTTCAGGTATTTTAATATCACCAAAACTTTCTACATCAAAAACTTTCTTGATAGAATAACTTATTTCACCAGACAATGCTTTACTCAAACCTTCATTTTTCGCTTTATTTTTCAATAAATTTTTATTATACAAAACACTCAGCCTTTTACCTTCAGGGGAAAAAATAATAACTTCAATTAAATTAGGTTCATTACTCAAAATGTTAAGTATCGGACTAAAATCCATATTTTCATTCCAATTATTTCTAAACACATAATATGAAGTAGCAGAAAATAAGGATTTTTTAAATCTCTTTTCAAAATCTTTTCTATCAACTGCTATAAAAAAATTTTTAAAATCAAAATAAATCAAAACATTTAAAACTATCAATACAAAAAATATTACTAAAACCGATGAAATTAAAAACTTAACAGTTAAAGGAAACTCACCAAACTTTTTTCTTATCTTATCTATTCTGTCTTTCAACTCATCACCACCTCAACATCGGTTCATCAACACTCATATTTCTTCTGCCTTTTTTATACAATTCTCCCAAATATTGTAAAACAACAAGTCTTTTATTTGGAGCATCAAGAATATAAATTCTATCTTTATCATCAATTATTAAATCTTTAGGATTGTTGAAGCCACCCAAATAAACTGAAGGCTTTTGATCACCCATATAATATAAAAAAGTACCTTTTTTATCATAAACTTTAAATCCATGAGAGGCAATATCCACAATATAAATATGACCTTCAGAATCAAAGTCTATACCATTGGGGAAATTTAATGCCCATATGTTATCTCCTGGTTCTAACAACTCACCTTTATAGTTACCTTCTTTGTCAAAGATAAAAACTTTTCCTATAAATTTAGAAACTAAATATATATCTTCTGATTGCGGATCAACAGTAATAGCTGTTGGTGCAGGAGCATTCTTTATACTTTTTATCAACTTTCCATCAAGGGTTAAGACATCAATTCTTCCCAATATTTGATCAGTAACATAAATTTTATTTTTATAAACGAAGACATCAGAGATATCCTTATAAACTCCTTCCATATCAAAATTCTTTTTTTTCTTCATTCTATCAAAATCTTTATCATTGACTTTTCTTCCATAGGCCCACAAAACCTTCTTATTCTCAGTTATCTCCATTACACTACCTGAAGCTCTATCTCCTATAAAAATTCTCCCATCTTTTGTAACATCAATAGCACATGGCATAATACTGCCAAACTTAATTTCTCTAATTTCTTGTTTTATAAAATCAATTATCTGTATTTTAAACGCTATAGGTACTGCTATATATACTCTCCCTCGACCATCAGTAGCTAGCCTTATTGCTCTATAATCAATCCATTTAACATTGATATCACCCACAAGCTCTTTTAAAAGCTTGCTTTTTTTCGATGCCTTGTTTGGAAACTCATCAGAATTAGCTATTACACGTACAGCCTTAAATTTTGGGTTAGCCGACTCTTTTGGCCATACATACTCATCTATTTTAAACACAGGTTGTTTTGTTGCACAGCTTATAGTTAAAAATATCGTAGCAATTAACAATAAAATATGAAATCTTCGCATAAAACACCCCCCTAAACCTTATCTTTATGACAACTAATACAAAGAGACATAAAATCTTTACTGTTATTCTGAAAAAGCTGTCTAGTTTGTCCATAGTGTGGATTATGACATGATATACAACTTATTTCTTCATTTGTATCTGGAATTAATTTACCACTGGTAGGATGTGAAGCTGAAGTAAAATTCGCAAGTACATGGGTACCACTTTTTTTATCTGTATGGCAATTTAAGCATAAATTATTCACATCATCCATTAATAAATATTTTCTATTAGAACCATGTGGGTCATGACATATATTACAATATCCTGCTACTGTAGGTCCATGTGCATATGGTGCATTAAACATTGAATTTTGAAATTCTTCATGACATTGTAAGCATTTACTAGAAATAGGTTGTTTAGATGAATAATAATTATTTTTATCGTGACATTGAAAACACTGCCAAGCAGCCACCGGCCCATGAACATATTTATAGTTCATTTTATTACTATGACATATCTGACAATCTTTCACCTCAACAAAACTATGACAACTCGTACACAACGATTTATTATCATCCATATGAAAATAAGTCTTTCTCTTTATTTTATCTCTATAGGCTATAGTAGTCGTCACATATTTAACTTTTACTTTTTTTTCAATATCTTTAAAAACAATTCTTATATTATTTTCACCTTTATTTAGCAAAACCCTTTTCATAAAAACATATTTCATACCATCCTTAGTTTTTAACTTCTGAAAACTATTAACTTTATAAACTCTATCCTGAATTATAATATCCAATTTCTTGCCCACATTAACATACCCAATTATATGAATTTTATCACTATTAACTATAGTTCCATCATTGGGGTAAACGATTACAATATCCTTAGCATACACAGTACAGGTAAAAATCAGCAGTAAACTAATTAATAAACTCTTTATCACAAGCTTTTTCAAAATATCCACATGCTTTCTCATAATCACCTTTTTTCTTGTATATTTTACCCAACAAGTAATACAATCTTCCTTTATTAGGATAAATTTTCTCAATCGACACAAGGTAGTCAAGAGCTTTATCCAAGTTGTCTAAATTATATAAAGCTAAACCAATATAAAATTTTGCATCAATAAATTTGTTTGAAATAGGTTTAAGAAGTTCAAAAGCTTCCTGATTTTTTCCTAATAAAATCAACACCTCTGCTAACTTTACCTTTTCAAAGTCATTTATCCCTTTTTTATTCAAAGATTCAAGCTTTTGTAGGGCATCATCCTTTTGACCATCTTTTATCAACTTTTTAATAAAGTTAATATCTGGCAAGATACTCTTTTTTCTAACTATTTTTGTTACATTTTGAAATTTTTCATACTCTTCTTTACTAATCTCTCCTGTTAAATACTTTATATACCTTCCCACTTTAACAAAATATTGTCCTTCATACCCTATAGCATTTAAGACCTTATCATTTTTATCCAAAAAAACTGTAACTGGCAATGTGTAAATCCCAAAATCCAAAATAGCATCTCCCTTATAATTTACAATAAAAAAATTATTGTTAACTTTACCTAAAATTTTTAAGATTTCCTCTTTTTGGGCCCCTTTTAAATCCAAAGAATAGCAATCTAAATCTTTTCTAGAACATAGTCTTACAAAAGTCTTAGCTACCTTTACACTTAAGCCTTTATCACTTCTCCAAAACAATATTAACTTCAGTTTTTTATCCTTTACAGACTGCTCAAATTTTGGATGAGAAGACTCAAATTTGCTAAAATCAATTACGTCTCCTTTTTTTACTCCTTTTAAAGGGAAAGATAACACCGTGCTAGCAACAAAACAAAATATAAATAAAAACCTAATAATTTTCATTACATCCCCCTTTAATTATATTTAACGGGACGTACTCTATCATAAGTCTTCGGTTTATGACAACCTACTATACACTTCCCACCTGTTTTTGTTTTAGTAAAAGTAATAGGCAATTCCCATCCGCCTGATCCAAAAGGAACTGACTTTCTAACATGTTTTGGTTGATTGGAAGCATGAACTTCGTGACATGCCTTACAGCTTCTTCCTTTACCCTTTATTCTAACATGTAAATAATGTAAGTTTCTATCTCCATTTCTAAAACCTGTATATTTAGTTGTAGATGCATACTGCAAAATTTCTTCATTATGGCAATTAAAACATAAATCGTATAAGCCTTTTCTATATTGATTATAAAACTTTTTCGGAAAAGCCATTTTTAAAATAAATGCATTATTAGAGCCATGTACGCTATGGCACGCAGTACAGCCATCAGTTTCTACAGGACCATGGACAAATTTTGAATTTTTAACCCTTTCACCTATATCATTATGACATTCAAAACATACATTTTTAGCATCACTAACTAGCAGCTTACCAAAATCTGAAGCATGAGGATTATGACAATCTCCACATGCACCTTCATCCACTGGTTTATGTTTATACTTTGAATTATTTAACACGTCAGCAAACTTTTTATTTTTACCATGACACTTCATACAAAGATCTTTTTCTGATTTTGCCTTTAAGTGAAATTTTGTATCAGAATTATGAGGATCATGGCATTGAGTACAACCTTCTTTCACAGGTTTATGCACCACTGCTTTATGAAACCCATCTTTTTTATCATTATGACAAATAAAACATAGTTCATCTTTCTTAGCCTTTAATTGGAACTGAAAGTTTGAAGAATGAGGATCGTGACATGATGTACATTCTCCTGCCGCCACAGGACCATGTAAAAATTTTTTAACTGTTTTATTGTTCTCATGACACTCAAAACATGTTTCAGACTCACTCTTACCTTTTATAAAAAACTTATTATTTCCTCCATGAGGATTATGACAAGCTGTACAATCTCCTGTATTTATAGGCTCATGAACAAACTTGCCTTCAACCTTATTATCATGACACATTATACAAACAGGCTCATCACCTGTTGGAGATTTAAAATCGATAAAACTTTTAGGCCTGTTAATATGTTTTTTCAAATCTGCATCACTAGCATTATGACATACTAAACATTGCTCTGCAGCAACAGGACCATGAGCAAATTCATAATTTTTGATATCATTATGACACTTAGAAGTAGTACAGTTAAAAGCATACAGACTATAACTTATTGATAGCAAAAAAATAATAAGAAAAAACTTCTTCATAAACTAGACCTCCTGTTTTTTTAATCAAGAGCATGCAAATTATGTGCCAATCTAACTTTTATCTATCTACTTCCCTATAAGTATATCTAAAAAACCTCTCTTCCTCAACTTTTTTTCTTCTTTTATCTTCCTATACTTATTGGTATGATAATATTTGTAACGCAACAAGCCTTCAATACCATGACAGGTATTACATAGATTAATTACATTACGATATTTTAAAAAACTCGTCAGTGCATTCCCTTCACTATTTTTTGAAGAATATCTATATTCCTCTTTCTCACTCCAACTGTGAGCATTATGACATGTAGCGCATGTTATAGCTCCATTTATATCTTTTTCCCCCTCTTCATTATAAATAGGTAAAACATCGTTACTTTTATATTTAAAAGTCATAGGTATTTTTGGATGTCCAAAATATTTCACAATTTTCTTTTTTGCCACCCCTGATTCACTATGACAACTTAAACATATTTCTTTTATCATTTCATCATCTTTCTTTTCCTTTGGCCACAATAAGCGGTTACCTTCTGGATAATTATGAGCTTTATGACACTCACCACAAACAAAATTCAGTTTTCTTGAAAAAATATTATTTAAATTATGCTCAGAATAGAAAACATATTTTTTATCATCATGACATCTAATACATAACTTATCAGATTTTTGAATACCTTCCACAAGCATATTTTTATATTCTGAATGCGGATTATGACATGTTGCACAATGAATTTTTTCATTGAAAAGCAACATACCTTTATATTTTTCTTTATGTAAATTTACAAAAGGATGGCTTGTTGTAATAAGTTTTTCATCTACTACATTTTTTTTCTTATGACATTCTATACATATATCCAAGACATTTTGTGATGTCACGTTTTTATTTTTATTAAAATGGACACCGTGGCAAAATCCACAAAAATCAGATTCTTTTATTAAACTTTTTACTCTTCTTATATTCTCAAAATTCTTTATATTATGAGGAGAGTTCACAAATCCACTCTTATCTTTATGACAAGTTATACAAAACTTTTTCGCATTAAACTTTAAGAAACTGTTATTAAATACAGACTCAGACTTCCTTCTATTGCCATTTTTATGGGGATCATGGCATGAGATACATGTTAATTCATTTAGAATATCTTTTTTAGTTTTTACCTCACCTATAGGATGAATCATAACAACAACTTTTTCTTTGGCTATTCCATTCTTTTCATGACATATAATACAAAAACTATTTGCATTATTTTCAGCTATTTCCTTACTGAATAAAAATTTTGTGTTTTTTGCATTGTGAGGAACATGACAATTACTACAAAGCTCACTCTGTTTACTGTCTCTAAAATCATGCTCACTATCAATTATTTCTTGCTTATCCCCATGGCATTTATAACAGAAAATATCAAGATTTTTAGGATCCGTTCTCAAGAATTTATTTTTAGTTCCTGCTTTATGGGGTTCGTGACATGTAATACACTCTATTTTACCGTTTACTAACTTCATATCTTTTGGAATTTTTATTTTTGGCAATATATCTACAGGGTGACTATTTTTACCTACAAGTTTTTTTTCTGCTACCCCCCCGCTTTTATGACAATCCAAACAGATATTATCAACTTTATCTATCAATAAATTTTTATTTTTCGAATTATGCACTTTGTGGCACGATAAACAATTCAAATCATTTTTACCATGACTACTGTTTACAACAGAATTTTTATCCTTATGGCAATCAAGACACAAACTGCTGTTTTTCACATCTTCTCTTAAAAAGTTTTTACTTTTAATATGTGAATTGTGGCAAGTAGCACATGTTATATATTCTCTCTTTTTTGTATCGAAGTAAAACTCACTAAAGTACGCAACTGTTTTTCCAAAAACAGGTAGTGATGTATCAAATTTAGTTTTCACATAAACAGGATGATTATATTTTTGCTTATCAATAACTTTGTTTTTTACAATATTTTTATCCAAATGGCATGAAAAGCAAGCTTTTGATAAAAGATCGTCATCTGTTTCTGGCAATTTTAAGGCCCAACCATGAGGATCATGACATACAGAACAAACTCCATGCTCAAAGGGCGATTTCCCAAATCTATTTTTAAAATTCTTCATTTTTTTTAGATTATGCTTTGTATAATAAATATATCTTTTATCCTCATGACAATTTAAGCACAATTCATCATTACGATTATTCATTATCAAAAGGTTTTTATTGACACCTTTATGAGTATTATGACATGTAAGACATACAATTTCTCGATTATTTGAAAAGTAGGCTCCTTTTAGCTTCAATTTTTCTATTTTTTTATCATCTGTAAATTCAATATTTACAGGATGATTCAACAAGCCTTTTTTATAGAATTTTCCAGGAGTCAGCTTATCTGTATGACAATAAGAACACAATTCAGAATCAACATATTTCCCAAGCAAAAGTTTTTTTTCCTTTGGTCCATGTGGAGTATGACAACTCTCACATATAACCTGATTGTCTACACCAAGCACTCCTCCTGCAGAAAAAAAATCATTATTTATCAACATGTTCATCTTAGATGATGGGTGATTGTTTCTACCAACTTTATTGATATGACAAGCTTTACATAACTCTGAATTTTTATTATCTATTCTAAGAAAAATGCTTCTCTCATACCCTTCTTTTTCCGGCTCACCTGTTCCATGTGCAGTATGGCATGTTTTACACTGTATTTTTCCATCTTCAAGGGGGAACTCTTTAGGTACAGACACCTCTTTTGAAGGAATAATACCAACCTTATGTTTATCTTCTGTCCACACTCTTAATCTACTATCCACGACAGTACCATCATGGCAAGAAAAACAAATCCTTTCAGTTGCTACTACTCTTTTTTTAGGAAAAGAAGCAATATCTGTATCTTTATGTTCAAACATAAACACTTCCATCCAACTAAAATGACAAAGTGCACATTCTTTTGCAGGTTCCTGGCCAGTTGGTGCGGCAAATAGATAAGAGTACAATAAGAATACGAAAATAAACGCTATAGAACCTTTCATCTGGAGATATCTCCCAATTTAAAAATTAGAACTTTTTTCTGGTAATAATCAACAACGCCCAAAAAACCATTAAAAACTCTAACCCTAACAGGAGACAAAAACTTATACAGTTTCCCATCAACTCCTAATAGATAAACAATATCACCATTATTTTTGTTAAAAAATTGAATAACCCCAATATAGCCATCAGCAACTATTAGATAATTATTATAGATATCTATACCTTTTGGTCTGTAAAAAGTACCGCTCTTCACCCCCCATTTACCCACAAAATTAACAAATCTCAATTTGTTATCCAATATTTGCACTCTAGTATTGATAACTTCTGAAATATATAAATCTCCATTTTTATCAATTTCCAAGTCAAAAGGATATCTAAATTCCCTCTCATAATACCCCACTTTACCAAAATCACCTATTCTTTTTAATGTTTTTGCATCTAAAATTATCAATTTGTGTTTATCATTACTCACAACAAACCCTTTATCTCTATAAAACTCAATATCTGTTGGGTCTGTAACATAAATTTCTTTTAGCTTTTTCAAATTCTTGAAAGAATAGACATTAATTTTGTTCTTATTAGGGATTGGAACAAAAAGTTTTTCCTTATAAAAAGTAACTCCTATTGATCCCTCACTATCTATTAAGTGGTATTTCTTTACAATTTCCTTTTTTTTCAAATCAATTTTTATCAGTTTTCCTGATTTGGACTCCAATATATACAGATTACCATCAATAAAAATCACATCTGCTGGAAATTCGTTATCTTTAAACTGAATTGAATAAAAAATGCGAACATTTAAAATGTTCGCAGCATAATTACTTGAAAAAATAAATAATATAAAACAAATTATATATACTTTTTTCATTCATTGTTTCCCGGCTCTAAGAATTTTGGAATATAAAATTTTTTATATTTATTAACCATACCAACAACTTCATTACTTAAAATCTGAAGAACTCTTTCCTTTTTATACCCTACATCCAATAATGGTAAATAACTGTCATCCAACGTAGGGGCATGACATTCATCACACTGAACAGGCCTTTTATCAACCATCTTATGTATTATTTTTAGCCCTTGACTTTTTTTTGCAGGAGGCAATTGAATCACGGCTTCTCTAAACCTCTCTACAAAAGCTTTAAGCTCATCTGTATCTGGTCTTACATAGTTACCTTCTATTTTTACTAAAGGTATCAGCTTCATTGTTGGATTGCTTAGATATTTAGAAATCGCTAATTTATTAACCTGATCCCCATTCACTTTATTATACCACACAAATCTCTTAGAATCTTTGAGTCTAATATGACAAGTCTCACATGCAAGAAAATCGCTATGCATATTCAAAAAAGCTCTAATTGATTTATTTTTATCATGGGGAATATCTCCATGACATCTTATACACAAATTTATTTCATCATGAACAACACCCTCTCCCACATGATGGAAGTGTCTTTCTAGCTCCTCTTCTTTAATAACTTTATAACCAAGATCATATGTAACTTTTTTCTCTTCACTCATCATCATCTTAAATAAATCACCTTCATCAATCTTTGCCTCTTCACGTTTCCCTTCCTTATGCCATATGTGCATAACAAGCTTTACAACCAAATAAGAGGAATAAATAATAAAAATTATACCTATTACAGCATATATTTTTTTTAAAAAACTCAATTCTCGTCTGCTCATTCAAACCTCCCAATTTAAGCTTCACTTGTATCTTTTTTTATTTCAACATCGAGATATTCCATATAAGCTTTATATTGTTCTTCAATTTCCCTTTCCTTTTTGATTTTATAACTATCTATATCCAAAACTAATTCAGGATGCTTTTCAGCCAACTCATTTAATCTTTGCCATTCTAAATAATATTCATGTTTCATAATTTCTTCAGGTAAATACCCCGTTAAGAACAGAGGTGACATAGGAAATTTATCATAATTCACATGTGCATTATACATATGCCAAATTAAAATAACCGATGCTGCTAAAAGAGCCTCATCTGAATGCGCTATAAAACTAATATTCAATGCCCAACCTGGTAAAATCTTCGTGGCTTCAGTTTCAAACCATAAAATTAAACCTGTTAATCCTAGTAATGGAATCCCCCAAAAAACTGCCCAATAATCAAATTTTTCCCTCCAATGAAACCTTTCATGCTTTGGTTTCTCATCAGTAATAAAAAAGGCATATTTTAGAAAATCAACCACATCCTTCAGATCTTTACCTCTTGGAAACATTGGTGAATGATAAATAAATTTAAACAATCCTCTAAAAGAGAAAGAGTTACTCCTAATACTTGGTCTAATATAATAAACATACAGATTTCTAAACAGATAATACCAGTGAAAAAAGAACAAACCAACCATTGTAACACCACAAATTCTATGAATAACTGTAGTAACTTGTAATCCTCCAAACATATTAATCATCACTTTGGCCCATGGATAATAGTGAAATTTTAATGGGAATCCCGTAAGTATTAAAAATATGAATGTAGTCATTAAAATAAAATGTTGATATCTTTGCGCAGGAGTCAATTTTAAGTAATATTTTTTACCCCTCACTATTTTAATTAATGGATATTTTTTCATCATTATTTCCTCCTCTTTCTTCTAAAACTTAAATTAGGAAATATTTCTCTAATGAGCTCCAAAACTAATATCAAAGCAAGAGGTAAATAAGCCCCAAGTGTCAGACATGTAAATCCTAAAGCTGTATAATATTCAGGTTTATATAAGTCTTTGTTTATTACAACATGCATCCTCACTTCTCCTAATCCAGGTGTTGCATCGGGATGACACATCTTTTTTGCACAAGTTTTCCATCTGTTTTTTTCATATACTGCACTTTTTGGATCTTCATAACTCCTAATTGCATGTGCTGACTCATTTTCTTTTACGTGACAATCAATACAATCTGGAGCGCTATCATATCCAAAAGTTACAGCCTTACCATGAAAAGTGTCAGAATAGGTTGCTACCGCATTCACCAATTTATGTTTAGTAGCCATTTCCTCTTTACCATGACATTTGTTACACATTCTAACTATTTCAGCACTGTTTTTACTGTTATGCAGTCTATGACTAACATGATTATAAAAATATTTTACAAACTTTTCCTCTTTATGACATAAACGACACCTTGCTAGTGCTTTTTCACTCAATCCTTCCTCTGTAACATCTTTAAAAATTTGTATTGGTCTAAATAAAGGGTTATTATGACAATCAATACAATCAGGAAAATCTCTCTCATCTCTGTAATTCACATATTTGTTTTTTGGATTATGTATACTGTTCATTAAAACTTCTTGTACCTTTTTATGTGAAAATCTTTTTTCGGAAGATGGCTCCACTATGTGACATTCATTTAAACAGTTTACTTTGGTATTTTCCTCATGTGGTATTTTAGTTATCTGAGAGTGACATTCTTTACATTTGATTTTTCCATGAACTGACTTATGAAACAACTCATCATTAACATAGTAAAGTCTTGTCTTACCGTTCTCATCAATGCGAGAAAGAGTACGGTATTTGTGACATAATAAGCAATTCTCATCATCTACTGCATAAAGAAAACTATTAAAAAGTAAGATAAAAAATAATACAAAAAAACTTTTCATCCATCCCTCCTTTTATTGTTTTAAAATATTAATCTTTTAAATGACACATTATACAAAGCTCATATCCTGAACTAAATCTTGTCCTCTTAGCATATTTTCCTGTTGCTTGATTTTTTAACATCTCATACTGATGAGGAAGGTGACACGTAACACACAATATTTTAAAATTTTCACCAAATGGAACATAAATTTTTTCTTTTCTTAAAAAACGTTTAATTCTTTTCTTTATATCCTCATTTGGCACTCTTAAATGATTTATTCCTGTAGGATGAACCCCTTTTATTTGATGACATCCGTTACATAACTCATTAATATCCCCCTTCAACACTACAGTTTCTATACCTCTATCTTTTGAAATATCAGGTTGTTTCTTATGGCAAATAACACATGACTCCACTATCAAGTTTCCATTTTCATCCACTTGTTTATGCGGATTATATTTCTTAAAATGAGTTGCATTATGACAGTTATAGCAAAACTTTTCTCTTCTTATATATTCCCCTCTTAAATATTTTTCACTATGATTACCTTCTAGACAATCAAAGACATGGCAGGTCATGCATGTAACTTTACCATCTTTTAGAGGAAAATTATCTGGTATCTTCACTTCATCACTAGGTTTATATGTAAAATTAACGCTATGAGCCTCAATCCCTACAGTGGCTTCATTATGACATTGCTCACATAAAGCCACATCATTCCCATCAAATTTTAAATTTATTGAATTTTCTGAACCTCTATCTTCATGACATACTAAACATAAATATTTCGAGTTATGCGGATCTTTTTTTTCCAAGATAAAACTATTAATATAATCTACACCTAAAAAACCTAATTTTTTGATTTTACCACTGTGACAATTGACACATTTGACATTTTTATCACAAAAATTAGATATAATTGTATCACTATGGCAACTTACACAATTATTGATTGATAACCTATTATCAGTAATATCTTTCTCAAAACCAAAACAAACTGTACTAAAAAAAATCAAATAAATCATTATAAGCTTTTTCATAATGCAAATTTTAAGCAAAACACATGCCAGTTTTGCAAATACTTATTACTTAAAAGTTTTTTCAAAGCATACTTTTCCTACCGTCAAAGTATATTATATCTACTAATAATATATGCAATTTTTAATATATATTATCTTTGATTTATTTATATATCTTAATTAATGTATTTATTACAAATATGTTAGAACACAAACATGTTTATTTGTTTTATCTATAACTACTATTTAAAGCCTAGCAACAACACCATTTTTCAATATAAGCACAAATTATACTCACAACTAGAAAAAAGAATGAAATAAAATTATGTAGTATACCCATTTTTTGTAAAACATTATTTGATATATACAGACAAATAGAACTAATAATAAAAAAATGGGGAGACCCCAGAAAAAAATTTCTCTTGCAAAAACAATTAATTTACTATAGTTTTAAATTTTAAATAATGAAAATATGCTTATTTAATCAAATATCTTATTAGAGTAAAACTATGTACAAAGTATTAGTAGCCGATGACGACAAAGATGCTAGGGAAGTATTAAGTGCTTTTTTATCTAAATTAAATTATAAAGTTTATGAAGCTTCAAACGGCTTAGACGCTTTCGAATTAATAAAAAATAATAATATTTCTATTGCTTTAATAGATTGGATAATGCCAGGACTAAACGGTGTCGATCTATGCCAAAAAATAAGAGAACTTAACCTAAATCATTATGTATATGTCATAATTGTAACGGGAAAGTCCGACAAAGACGATACTTTAGAAGCCCTCCACAAAGGCGCTGATGATTATATTGTAAAACCTTTCTCTTTTAAAGAATTAAAAGTTAGGCTTTTTAGTGCTGAAAGAATTATAAAACTTGAAAACAAACTAAAAGAAGCATACGAAAAGCTCTATAACGAAACAATTCATGACTTTCTAACTGGAATATTGAATAGAAGAAGTATCATAAATGAATTGAACAATCTTTATCGACAACCAGAAGTTGAAATAGGCCTTATTATTATTGATATCGATAACTTCAAAAAAATTAACGATACTTATGGCCATTTGGTAGGAGATGAAGTTCTAAAAGACATATCTAGAATTATTTCACAAACATTACGCAAAACAGACTTTGTGGGGAGATACGGTGGTGAAGAGTTTTTAGTTATTTTACCTTATCTGAACATAAACGAATCTTATAAAATAGCTGAACGTATAAGAAAAAACATAGAAAACAACTCCTTCCATATAGGCAACTTAGAATTAAAAATCACAGTAAGTTTAGGTGTCTCTTCTGTAAAAAAATACGAAAATCTTAATGATGCATTAGAAGCTGCTGATAAAGCGCTATATAACGCAAAGAAAAGTGGAAAAAACAAAACTATAATTGCATCATAACAATTTTAATAACTTTTCTATTTCTAACTGCACATTTTTTACTAAATGATCAAGGCTTTTCATAACTTCTAGCGATAGTTGGTTTTCCATATTTACATTTCCTATTTGAATCCCATACATCACCACATACTCAGGTTTAACCCCAATAATATCTGCTGCAAACAGAATATCTTTCAATCCCATTTGATGAGGAGAAAGTTTGTTTTCAAAAACAGAATCAATATCATCACCTTCAATTTTTATAACTGTTCCAGGAGATAAATCAAGATCCACTGCATCAACAATTATCAGATGAGTAGCTTCTTCAATATAAGGTAATAAATCAAGCCCTAGTGTACCTCCATCCATAATTTTTAGTTTATCCTGAAATTTACCTTCATAAATTTTTTTTAATCGATATACTGCCTTTAATCCCGCAGCATCATCATTCATTAAAAGGTTACCCAGTCCTAAAACTAAAATTCTCATTTCCACTCCTACAAATAAAAAAGGGGGATTTAACCCCCTTCATAAACTGTAAATTTTTTAATTATAAAACTTAACTATTCCTCTCAGGCTTCCATCCAGAAAAAATTGAACTAATCTCTCCTGATTGTGTTTTAAAATCAAATAAAATGGCAGAGTAAAGATGATTTATAACAAAGCCTGCAATCAAAAACATCATAAGATAATGAAAAAATCTCACCCATTGATTGCTAGCAATACTGAAAACCCATGAGGTAAGAGCATAAAGTGTGGAGTTAGGGTCAGCCTGTGCCCACAAAGCAAACCCTGTAATTATTTGCAATATAAACAGATTAAACAGCACAATATAAGCAACAAGAGCCACAGGGTTGTGACCTAATGTATGTGGAGGATTCTTCTCTAAAAATGTATAGTATTTTATGTATGCAAAAAAGGTCTTTCGATCTTCTTTTCTAAATGGGTTCGAAAAGGAGTGCCAACTTGCATACCTATTACCCACAAACAACCAAAATAACCTTAGCATTACACTAAAAGCAAAAATTACACCTACTAAGTAATGCAAATACCTCATCATACCCATGATATACGTTGTTTCGATAATATCACTAGCATGGATGAATGGGTTATGAATGTAATATCCAGTTATCGACAAAGTTATTATACACAAAAAATTCAGCCAATGACTTATTCTTACAGGTGCCTCCCAAACATAAATATAACGTTTGGCAGCACACTTTATATTATCATTGTTTTTCATGCTGCCCTCCTAAAGCACTTTAACTTTTGCACGCAACTTACCTTTTTCATCATAAACATGAACAGCACATGCAAGACATGGGTCAAAAGAGTGTATTGTTCTCAAAATCTCCAGAGGCTTCTCAGGGTCAGCAACTGGAGTACCAATCAATGATTCCTCATATGGACCTCTTTGACCTTTAGCATCCCTAGGACCAGCATTCCAAGTAGACGGAACTACAGCTTGGTAATTTTTAATTTCTTTATTTTCTATAATGATCCAGTGTCCAAGAGCTCCTCTCGGTGCCTCATGCCATCCATAGCCTTTTGCTGATTTTGGCCATGTCTCTGGATCCCATTTTTCACTATTATGAACAGTTAGGTCACCAGTTTTTATATTTGCCACAAGCATATCAATCCATTTGTTTAGCCTCTTTACAGTAATTAATGTTTCAATACCTCTTGCTGCAGTTCTACCAAGTGTTGAGAAAAGAATGCTAGCATCAGCATTTAGCTGTTTTAATGCCCAGTCCACTGCTTCTTTAATTTCCTTATGCCCTTTTGCATATCCGATAACCATTCTAGCAAGAGGCCCTACCTCCATAGGTTTATCATCATATCTGGGTGCCTTAACCCAAGAATATTTAGTATCCACATCGAGATATTCATAAGGTGGTTTTGGACCGGTATACTTCCAGTTCGTTTCACCATCAAAAGGGTGTTTCCCTCTATCATCTCCAGCTTTATACTCATACCATGAATGAGTCACATACTCTGTTATCTTATTTTGATCCACATCGAACACTTTGGTTATATCACCATTTAAAACTATTCCTGCTGGAATCCATAATCCATTTGGATAACCTGTTTGATCTTCAGGATACTCTCCATAAGATAAAAAGTTTTTATGACCAGCTCCAATTTTTGTCCATTCTGGATAAAAACTAGCTACTGCAAGTAAATCAGGGATATAAACCTGCTCTACAAATTCCTTAGCCAAGTTTACAAACTCTTTTATCTGAGCAATTCTATCAGCATTTAATGCATTTTGGCTATTAGGATCCACAGGAATAGACATACCACCTACCAGAAATGTTTGAGGATGTGGGTTTTTTGACCCTAAAATTGCATGTATTTTAATAATCTCTTTTTGAAGATGAAGTGCCTCTAAATAGTGAGCCACCGCCATAAGATTTGCCTCAGGAGGAAGTTTATACGCAGGATGCCCCCAATAAGCATTACCAAATGGACCCAGCCTGCCGGTTTTTACAAACGCTGCTATCTTGTTCTGAACACTTCTGAAATAATCTTCACTAGAATATTTCCAGTCTGAAATTGACTGTTGCAACTGTGCAGTTTTTTTAGGATCAGCTTTTAATGCTGAAACAATATCCACCCAGTCAAGAGCATGAAGGTGATAAAAATGTATTACATGATCTTGTACATTTTGAATACCAATTATAATGTTTCTGATCATTTCAGCATTAAAAGGAACTTTGATCCCAAGGGCATTTTCTACAGCTCTTATCGAAGCAATAGAATGAACAGTAGTACACACACCGCAAAATCTCTGTGTAAAATACCACGCATCTCTAGGATCTCTTCCTTGCAAAATTTTTTCTACACCTCTAAACATTGTAGAACTTGACCAAGCATCCACAATCTTACCATTCTCAACTTTTGCCTCTATTCTTAAATGACCCTCAATTCTTGTAATTGGGTCAACTACTATTCTATCTGCCATAGCCTACACCCCTCTATAATTTTTATTCATTATCTTCAAATTCGTTTTCAACTTTTCTTACAAGTCCACGGTTTCTAATTGCAGTAACGATACCGTGAACACCAAAAACAACAGCAGAGATACCCACAATAGTTGTTCCTATTTTCGTAGCAGTTGCCTCTACTCCAAAACCAGGAATATTTGGTAACCTTCTATAAATTGGAGTCATAGTGTCCCAAAATCCAGGCTCACTACATCCTACGCAACCATGCCCTGCCATAACCGGCCAGCTTAAACCCTCATTCCAACGAACTGTCGGGCAATTATGAAATGTTTCAGGACCTTTACAACCCATTTTATATAAACACCATCCTTGTCTATGTCCTTCATCTCCCCACTTTTCCACAAACTGTCCGGCATCGAAATGGGCTCTTCTTTCGCAATTATCATGAATTCTTTTACCATAAGCAAATTTTGGTCTAAGAAACTTATCAAGGGCAGGTGGTGCTCCAAAAAGAAGATAATGAACCACCGTAGCTGTCAAATTATCCACATTCATTGGACAACCTGGTAAATTAATCACCGTTTTATTACCCAAGATCTCTTTTACCGACTTTGCCCCTGTAGGATTTGGATAAGCTGCAGGTAAGCCACCATAAGCAGCACATGTACCCACTGCTATTACAAAAGCAGCATTACCACCAACTTCTTTTAATATGTCAACTGCTGATCTACCGCCAATACAGCAATAAATACCGTCATCTGCTGTCGGAATAGAGCCTTCAACAACACAAATATATTTGTTTTTATACTTTTTAACGGTTTCATCTCTAGCAGCTTCAGCTTGATGACCTGCTGCAGCCATTATTGTCTCATGATAGTCAATGGATAAATAGTCAAGAACTAACTCAGCCACAGTAGGTCTGTTTGCCCTCAAGAGTGATTCAGAATCACCTGCACAATCCTGAAATTCAAGCCAGATAACCGGGGGTCTGTTATCATCCTCTATAGCCTCTGCAATTTTAGGTGCAAAAGCTGGAGACAGCGCAAGTGTACCTGAGAGAGCTGTGCAATATTTTAGAAATTCCCTTCTGCTAACCCCGTACTCTTTCAAGATATTATCAAGTTTGCCCATGAATAAAACCTCCCTCTTTTGTTCTAATAAATCTTGACATATGATTAAAAAAAATTCAACACTTTTTTATTTAAAAACTTGATAATAACTATTAATATTATTTGATTATTCGAATATTGCGATATCTATATATTGCTAACTTTCAACCAAAAATAATCGTAAGGAGAAATTTTTATTGATAATTTGCCATTTTTCAGATGGAATTTCTTCCCTGATAAAAGATCAAACAACCTAGAATTTTCCCTAAAAAAATCATTTAAGGCACATTTTAAAATAAAACTTTTTTTTGATATATTAACAATTACTAAAACAGCTTCTTCTTCATATTTTCTTATAAGTGCAAATACTCTTTTATCAAGATCAAGGATAATTTGTTCTGCATTCGGATGAAAACATTTTTCCCTGGTCCTTATTTGAATAATATCCAACAGTATATTTAATACTTTATAACTATGAGAATTTTTATCGCTCAGAATATCCTTTAGAACTTTTTCACTAAGAACTTTTCTATTTATACTCCTTGTTTGTCTCTCATTTAGCACAGCCTCAGCATCATTTTTGGAAGCAAAAAGACTATGAATATAAACACCAGGCACTCCCATAAAAGATAACGCTATCACTCTGGAAGATATAAAGCGTTTTATCCGTATCTCTTCATCCTCTTTTTCATCCTCATTATTTAAGGCACTATACCATGTAATATTCAGTTCATAAGGGACCTCACTCCCATCTTCCTCTGCCCTATAAGAAATAAAACCACCATGTTCAAGAGTCTTTAATACCATCATCTCTACATCTTTCTCATCCAAAATCCCTTTTGTAGGGAGAACACCGATCCCATCATGAGAATCTAAAAAATTAAAAAAGGTAGTTTCATCTGAAACTTTTTTAATTGACCTTGCCCAGTTAGTAAGTTTCTCAGAGTTTTCAGTATAATAGGTATACAATACTAAAGGTGGCAGAGCAAAATTATATACCATTTGTGCTTCATCGTAACCATTACCAAAATATCTTATATTTTGTTCGTGGGGCACATTAGTTTCAGTAATCAGAGCCACATGTGGCGCCACTAGATTCAAGATATCCCTAAAAAGCTTTATTGTCTCATGAGTCTGTTTTAAATGGGCACAATCTGTTCCAAGTTCTTCCCATAAATATGTCACAGCATCAAGTCTGATAATATCAGCGCCCCGTCTTACATAATATAGCAGGATATCAATCACTTTGGCTAAAACTTTAGGATTTCTGTAATTTAAATCAATTTGATCCGGACTAAAAGTTGTCCATACCAGCTTTTTCCCATTTATTGTATTAAATTCTGTGAAAAGATGTGTGGTTCTTGGCCTAAGAATTAATTTTAAATGATCTTCAGATATCATCTCTTTAGTTGAAAGTACAATAAAAAAATCTTTAAAATCAGGATTGCCATTCAAAAATTCTTGAAACCACCTGCTTTTTGATGAAACATGATTGAACACTCCGTCAAACATCAACCTAAAATCTCTTTTTAACTCTAAAATATCTTCCCAATCACCTATCCTAGGATCAACCTGTTCAAAATCAATTACTGAAAATCCTCTATCTGATGAATATGGAAAAAATGGAAGAAGATGTATAGTATTAAAAACACCTTTTAAATATTCTTTAGCAAAACTTGAAAGAATTTTTATAGGTTTTTTATAATGATTTATAATAATATCCCCATATGTAATTAATACGATATCTTTTTCAGTAAATCTGTTTTTAGGATCAAAACAGCTTTCCCATTCTTTCATCAAGTCAGTTTTATAGGCATAATAAACTTTCATTAACCTTTCAATTTCAGGATACCACTTTTTGGCAGTTAATGAATCATAAAGCAAAGCAAGTCTGTTTATTATTTTCTTTTTTATTTCTACAGGAACTTCAAGTAGCGGTTTTGAGTAATCTGCTTCTAAAAGGTGGAATTGCGAAGGATCAAAATTTTTATGCATTTCAAATCTTTGCTCAACTTTCATTAAAAGCAGCTACTGCTTCATCAGCATTTGTATACTCTTTTAACACCTTATCAAGATGTGTAATTTGAAAAATCTCTTTAATTCTATCATTGGTAACAACAATCTTCACATCCCCACCATTTGCCCTACAATGCGCAATTTTTGATACCATTGCTCCTAATCCACTTGAATCAACAAACTCTGTATTACTCAAATCGATTATAAATTTAAATTTTTTCTCACCCACTTTTTGAGCAATAATATCTTTCAGATCCTGGGAATTTGAAGCATCGAGCCTTGTAGGAATTACAATTACTACAATATCATCTTTTTTTTCTATTATATCAAATGGCATAGATCACCTCCGCACAAAACGCTATATAAAAGGAAATTAAACCTTAGTCAATCTATAAATACTATTATAGCAGAATATAAAAAAAGGGGGGCATAAGCCCCCCTAAAATATTTGACTGCATCGCAGTCTTATTTTTATGTCCCCTGTGGTTCAAAAACAAGAGTTTCATATGGATTAAAACTAAACTGATCACTCAATTCTATTACCTTGTAACAGCTTTTTGACTCAAGCAAGGTTCTTGCAAAAGCATTATTTAGCTCATGACCAGATTTATAAGCTCTAATATGTCCATAGAACCTATAACCTAAAAGAGCAATATCACCTATTAAATCCAAAATCTTGTGTCTAACAAATTCATCATCATATCTCAAACCATCTTCATTCAAAATCCTGTTTCTATCAATAACTACAGCATTCTCCAATGAGCCACCCCTTGCAAGCCCCATTTTCCAGAGTTGCTCTACTTCTTCCTTAAAGCCAAAAGTCCTAGCTCTTGAAATTTCTTTTAGATAAGTATTAGGAGTAACTGTTATAAATTTTTTCTGCTCATTAATAATACTATTTTCAAAATTTATCCCAAAAGTCACTTTAAAATATCTTGAAGGTATTATCTCAATCCATTTATCCCCTTTTTCAAGCCTTATTTTTTTCGTGAACTTTAGGTATTTTCTTTTTTTCTTAAGCTGTTTTACACCTACATTTTTTATCTGATCCACATAAGCTGAAGCACTACCATCAAGAATAGGTAACTCTTCACCATAAACATCTATATGAACATTATCTATACCTAATCCATAAAGTGCAGATAACAGATGTTCTACAGTGGAAACCTTGTAATTGCCACAATAAACTGTAGTAGCAAGAACAGTAGATATAACGTTAAATGGAGTGAGCTTTACAGGCTTTGTGCCAGGGATATCAGCCCTGCGTATTGTAATTCCATTATCAGGAAGAGCGGGGAAAAGCTCTGCCTTAACAAATTCTCCCGAATGAAGCCCTCTACCACTAAAAATCAACTTATCATTTATAGTTGTCTGATACATTGTGTTTACCTCCAAAACCAACATATAATATAGCAAAAGCTATACCATAATCAATCATTAAATTATCAACCGGTAACTTACTTGTAAATATATATTTTATTTAACCACCTAAAATATACAAACACATAATGTTTAAACAATTCAACACTCTCGATTATAATGTGTATACAAAATCATACAGTTCTAAGGTCAGCATTTTCAAAACGTGTAAACTCTTTAAGAAATGCTAAATAAACACTGCCCGTAGGTCCACTTCTGTGTTTTGCAAGAATAACCTCACATAATCCTTGATACTTACTATCTTTATGATAAACCTCGTCCCTGTAAAGAAATATGATTATATCCGCATCCTGCTCGATTGCTCCAGATTCTCTCAAGTCAGAAGGTTGAGGTCTTTTATCACTTCTGTTTTCCACACTTCTATTTAACTGAGAAAGAGCTATCACAGGGATATTAAGTTCTTTAGCAAGCGCCTTTAAAGATCTTGAAATTTCAGAAATCTGCTGCTCCCTTGAATCACTATTGCTACCCGTCATTAGCTGAAGATAGTCCACTATCACAAGATCTAAGCCGTGCTCTTTTTTCAATCGCCTACATTTTGCCCTGAGCTCCATTACGGAAATCGCAGGAGTATCATCTATAAACAATCTAATCTCATTCAACTCACTACCCACAGCAGCAAGCCTATTCCATTCCTCCAAATTAAGTTTTCCATTCCTTAGTTTGGTAGATTCAATTTTTGCCTCAGCTGCGAGCAACCTCTGAACAAGCTGATTAGCAGACATTTCAAGAGAGAATATGGCTACAGACTTATCAAACTTGTAACTCGCATTAAGTGCAATATTAAGTGAAAAGGCCGTTTTACCCATCCCTGGTCTTCCAGCCACAATAATTAGGTCAGAATTCTGAAAACCATTTGTGAGTCTATCAAGATCCACAAATCCGGAAGGAACGCCAGTTAAATCCTCTTTCTTTTCATAAAGTTTCTGAAGAAGTTCAAAGCTCTCTGATAAAAGATCCGATATTGGCCTTACATCCCCTTTTAACTTAAACTCTGCCAGCTGAAAAATCGCCTTTTCTGTCTCATCAAGCAATTCTGTTATATCACCAGTAAATTCGTAAGCCTTAGAAGAAATATTACTACTTATTTCAATAAGATTTCTAAGCAATGCCTTATCTTTAACAATGGCTGCATAATAAGCCACATTGGAAGAGTTCGGAATAATATCAGTAAGGGTGGTGATATAATCAATCCCACCAGCTTCATCAATAAGATTCAAATCAGTAAGTTTTGAAATTAGTGTAACTACATCAAGGGGCTTATTCCCCTGAGAAAGCTTTAAAAGGGTTGAATATATCACTTTATGTGCAGGATGATAAAAATCATCTGGTTGTAATAAATGAATTACTTTATCAAGAGCTTTTTCATCCAGCAATATGGATGCAAGAACACCTTGCTCTGCTTCCAAATTGTGAGGTGGGGTTCTAATCTTACTACTCTGCATCTACAACTACCTTAAATTCTCCTTTAATCTCTTTGTAAAGATTTACTTTCACATTATATGTTCCAGTATTTTTGATTGGTTCAGGAAGTTCAATCTGTTTTTTGTCAATATCTACTCCTTCTTTTTTAAGGGCTTCCTCAAGCTCAGCCGCAGTTACAGCTCCAAACAGTTTGCCATTTTCTCCAGCCTTTTTCACAAGCTTTACTGTAATATTTTTAAGCTTCTCAGCAAGATTTTTAGCATCATTCACTTTTTGCAATTCGGCCTCTTGCATTTGAAGCTTTCTTTCTTCAAGCTTTTTTATATTTGCAGGAGTGGCTTCCACTGCAAGATTCTTTTTAAATAAAAAATTTCTTGCATATCCATCCTTAACATTTTTTATCTCTCCAGCTTTTGCAACCCCTTTTACATCTTTAAGAAAAATTACTTTCATCCAAAACCTCCGCAACCGTTTTTTCTACTAAAAAATAGTCATAACCTTTTCTTACTAAAAATTCAAAAAGTTTTTTTTTATCTCTATTCTTTGAGACCTTCCTAAGTATTGTCTTATTTTCTTTTTTGCTAACATTCTTGCATTTTCTGTAATACTAATATCATTTTTTTCTGCCACTTCATATATTTCATCAATGTTTATATCTATACCTTTCAGTTTCAATTTTTGAACGATAAGATAAGGCCCCTCTTTAGACAAAAGCTTACTCACAATGAAACTATACTTATATCGATTATCATCCACATAACCAAAATCTTTATATTTTTCTAAAATCTCTTCAATATCCTTTTCCTCAAGTTGAAATTTCTCTTTTAATTTGCCTCTTATCTCAAAGCTGGTATAATCTTTTTTTGTCAACAATCTTAAAAGATAGCTTTCAGGATTTTTATTTTTTTTCATTCTCCTCATCCCAATCAAGACCAGAAGCGTTTGTAATCCCTTTTACTCTAAGTCTAAAATCATCAGGACGTTTAGCTCTCTTAATTGCTTCTTCAAATGTAATGAGCCCTTGAGTATAAAGATCGTACAGTGATTGATCAAAAGATTGTGATCCATAGACTTCTCTACCTTTTTCTATATAGTCATTAATCAAATGAGTTTTCTCCTTATCAATTATACATTCTCTAATTGTAGGTGTATTTATCATAATCTCTACTGCTGGAACCCTTCCTTTACCATCTGCCCTAGGAACAAGTCTCATGGAAATAACCGCTTTCAAAACCGATGCAAGTTGCATTCTCACTTGTCTCTGGTGATATGGCGGAAAAACTGAAATAATCCTGTTTATCGTCTCTGGAGCATCTATAGTATGCAGTGTAGACATCACCAAGTGACCTGTCTCAGCAGCTAAAACTGCTGTTTCTATGGTCTCAAGATCTCTCATCTCACCCACTAAAATAACATCGGGATCCTGTCTCAAAGATCTCTTTAAGGCTTCATAAAAAGACGTAGTATCAGTTCCCACCTCTCTTTGTGATATTATTGCCTTAAGATCTCGATGCAAAAACTCAATGGGATCTTCAATTGTAATAATATTAACATTTTTTGTTTCATTAATATGTCTTATCATTGATGCCAAAGTAGTAGATTTTCCACTACCAGTTGTTCCAGTAACGAGTATCAACCCTCTATCTTCAAGAGCTATTTTTTTCAATATCTCAGGAAGATGCAACGAGTCAATATCAGGTATCTCAATAGGTATCGCTCTCATAACGATACAAACAGAACCTCTCTGTATATACGCATTTACCCTGAATCTACCAAGCCCCTTTGCGCTGTATGAAAAATCTGCTTCAAAGCTCTCCTTAAATCTATTTTTTATCTGATTTGGCATAATTGCAGCTACTGTTTTTAACGTATCTTCTGGAGTAATTTTCTCAAAGTCAGGCTGAGGCATCAATTCTCCATCTATTCTAAAAACCGGAGGTTTACCTGGCTTCAGGTGTATATCTGAAGCCCTTTTAGCAAGTGCTTTTTTTAAAATCTCATTTAATGGAAGCAATTATTCCTCCCTGTTTTCACTTTCTTTATTTAACCCATACTTTTCTCGAATCTTTTGCTCTATTTCTTCTGCAATTTCTGGATGCTCTTTCAAATAAGTTCTGGCATTTTCTTTACCCTGTCCAAGCCTAATATCTCCATAGCTAAACCAAGCCCCTGATTTTGTCACAAAACCTTCTTTTACTCCCATATCAATTAAAATACCTTCTTTGGAAATCCCTTCTCCAAAAAGTATATCAAATTCTGCTTGTTTAAAAGGTGGAGCCACTTTATTTTTCACCACCTTACATATCACCTGATTACCCACTACCTGGTCTTTTTCTTTCAAAGCTGATGTCCTTCTTACCTCAATTCTTATGGTTGAATAAAATTTCAGAGCATTCCCTCCGGTAGTGGTTTCTGGATTACCAAACATTACCCCTATTTTTTGTCTCGTCTGGTTTATGAAAATCAGAGCAGTCTTTGATTTATTAACTATTGCTGTAAGTTTTCTGAGTGCTTGACTCATCAGTCTTGCCTGCAATCCCATATGAGCATCACCCATATCCCCTTCAATCTCAGCTTTAGGAGTTAAAGCAGCCACAGAATCTATCACAATAACATCCACAGCACCACTTCTTACAAGGGTCTCAGCTATTTCTAAAGCAGCCTCACCACTGTCAGGCTGGCTAACCAGTAAATTTTCTATATCCACACCAATTGCATCAGCATAAACTGGATCCATAGCATGTTCAGCATCAATAAATGCGGCTACACCACCCATCTTCTGTGCTTCAGCAATCACATGTAATGCAATAGTGGTTTTTCCACTAGACTCACTGCCATAAATCTCTATAATTCTCCCCCTTGGAATTCCTCCTATACCCAAAGCAATATCTAATGAAAGGGACCCTGTAGGGATCACAGGTGGCTTTTCAATGGCTTTATCTCCAAGGCGCATTACAGCACCCTTACCAAAATCCCTTTCAATCTTACTCATTGCTAGCTCTAAAGCTTTCTTTTTGTTCTCATCCATAAATTACTACCTCCTCAACTTTTTAATTCTTTCGCATAAATTTGTTCATACACAGGACCATGTTGAGTTAATGTACTCTTAAACAGATAAACAGTTTTAATGTAAGTTTTATATGGTTTAAAATTCTCATTTAAACGTGCAACATACTCTTTAAATCCTTTTTTATCCGCTAATCTCTTAATTCTTGCAGCAGTCAAATGAATTATAAATTTTTTCTTGTCATCAAAAGATATTCTTTTTTCCTTCAATTTCTTCCTAAGATTATTTGTAAAAACAGTCAAGTTATCGGATTCACCTTCCAGAAAAAAAACCACAGGCATTCCGTTTCTTTCAAAAAAATTAAACTTCTTAAAATTTATAGAGATAATTTCTTGCGGTTCTACCGCATCAATGCAATCTATAATACTTTTTAAACTTTCCTCTTTTTGATCACCTAAAAAAGCAAGTGTAATATGTAAATTTTCAAGCTCCACAGGTTTTACTGCACCAAAATTTTTTAAGAAATTCCCAGATTTAAAAACTAAGCTATTCAATTTATCATCGCATTTAACAGCAATAAAAAGACGCATAAAATCAATCCTCTTTAAGTTTCTCTAATAGAAGCTTAAAAGCCATATTTGCAGTTCTTTCTCTTACAGTATCTCTATCACCACTAAATTGATATTTATTAATTAGTAAATCATCCTTAATCTTTACCCCTATAAAAATTGTCCCCACAGGCTTATCCTTGCTACCACCATCCGGGCCTGCAATACCCGTGGTAGCAATTGCAACATCCGTTTTAAACTGCTCATAACACCCATAAACCATCTCTTTGCAACACTCTTCACTAACAGCACCAAATTTTTCCAGTGTTTCACTTTGCACGTTTAACAATCTCTCTTTTATTTCATTACTATAAGCAACAACCGAACCTTTAAAAGTCTTTGAACTACCTGGAATATCAGTGATTTTCTTTGCAATTAATCCCCCCGTACAACTTTCAGCTGTAGCTACGGTATAGCCTCTTTCAAATAATTTTCTCAATACCACCGATTCTATTGTATCATCATCTTCACCGAAGTAGAAACTTCTCAACTCCTTTTTTAAAGAATCAGCTAGTAGCACTAAATTTTCGTAATTATAACTTCTAAGTCTAACAATAATCATCCCTTTTGATACATTTATTATGATTTCCACATCATCAGGCTTATTTAGTTTTGTTATCACATCATCCACATCAGATTCTGGTATCCCCATGAATTTCAAGTCTTTTTTGAAAAATTGCTTTAACTGAAATTGTTGCTTTAAAAAAGGGATTACATAGTCTTCAAACATATATTTCATTTCATAAGGAATACCAGGCATAGAAATTATCCACTTTTTATCTTTCTCCACACCAAAACCGTATGCCGTGCCTTTTTTATTTTCAAAAAGGGTGGCATTTTTCGGTAAATAGGCCTGCCTCTTGTGAGTCTCTTTGATTGCTACCCCTCTACTGCTCAACTTCTCAACTATTGATGAATATACATTTTCATAAAAAACGAATTCTTCCCCAGCAGCTTCAGAAACAGCTTCCGCAGTTAAATCATCAAAGGTTGGCCCCAAACCGCCTGTAGTAATTGTGATATCATAGTTGCTCAAAGCGTACATAAATTGATGAACGAGCAACTCCTTATCATCAGGCAATGCTTTGATTTCCATTATCTTTATACCAAAATCTGATAGAACTTTAGCAATATATGCAGAATTTGTATCAACAATGCTCCCTTCTAAAATCTCATTTCCAATGGCGTAAATTGCACCTTTCATATAAATACCTTAAATATTAGCATTACAATAAGTGTATATATGGCAGCAACAATATCATCAATCATAATACCTACACCACCACTCACACTTTTTTCAATCTGCTTTATGGGATAAGGCTTCCATATATCAAATATTCTGAATATGAAAAAAGATAGTATCAAATTTAAAAGGGTTGCAGGGAAAAAAATCATAATGAAATAGAAAGCAGCAATCTCATCAATTACCACTTCAGAAGGATCTTCTTTTTCATAATAGTGCTGATAATATTCACTGGCTATAATTCCAAGTATGAACAAAATTATAAAAAAAAGAAACTTGAAAAAAATGGAAAAAACACCTGTCAAAAAAATAAGTGGAATAGCCACAAGTGTCCCAAAAGTACCAGGCATATACTCAATGAATCCTACATTGAGTCCTGTGGCTGTCCATTTTAAAAATTTGTGCATAATAATTACCCCTTACTTTTGAAATTTAAATGCCTGCTTCAAATCAATCTTACCTTCATAAAATGCTTTACCCACAATACAGCCAAAGATGTTTTCTATTTTTGATGCAGCCTCAATATCTTCAATCCCCTTTAAACCACCAGAAGCAATTACAGGTTGCTTAGAATGTTTTGATACTCTATTCAACATATCAACATTATAACCTGTCAACATTCCATCCCTTTCTATATCAGTATAAATTATGGCAGATGGTCTATATTTTCCATAGTAATCTAAGATGTCAAATATTGTAACATCACTTTTCTCATACCATCCATCCGTAGCTACATACTCACCTTTGCAGTCAAAACCAAGAATAATTTTATCAGGATACTCCTCTAACGCTTCTACGGTAAACTCTCTATTTTTAACTGCAGCCGTCCCAATAATTGGATAGTTCACTCCAATCTCAAAATAAACTTTTAGCTTATCAAAATCCCTTATTCCACCTCCCACTTCAACTTCAAGATCTGTTTTTGTAACTATTTTGCTAATAATATCAAAGTTGATTGTATCTCCATATTTTGCACCATCCAGATCCACTATATGAATCCGTTTTGCGCCAAAATCTTCAAACATCATTGCCACATCTAAAGGATTATCAAAATAGCTTTTTGATTCTTCCATTATCCCTTGTTTTAATCTAACAACTTTTCCTTCCAAAATGTCTATGGCAGGGATTATCAGCATTTCCACTCTCCAAAATTTTTTATAATTTTTAACCCGTTCATATGGCTTTTTTCAGGGTGAAATTGAGTTGCTATCACATTATCTCTACCTACTATTGCTGAAAACTCTACTCCATACTCACACACCCCAATAGTCTCACCTTCCACCACTGGAGCAAAGTAAGAGTGAACAAAATAGAAAAAAGATTCATTCTCAATACCTTTTATTACTGGGTGATCTGAACAGAAATTTACGTTATTCCAACCCATATGTGGAATCTTCATCCCCTTTGATACTATCTCTTCAGGAAATCTTTTAATACTCCCTTTAAAATACCCAAACCCATCGTGTATTCCAAATTCGAAACTTTTCTCAAACAGAAGCTGCATCCCAACACAAATCCCTAAGAATGGTTTCCCTTTTCTGATGTTTTCGTGTATTACCTCCACAAGGCCGAGGTTAACAATCCCTTTCAAACAATCTCCAAATGCCCCAACCCCAGGTAAAACAAGATGTGAAGCATTATCTATCGCCTCTTTTTGCGATGTTACCACAGCTTCAAACCCCACAAACTCAAAGGCTTTCTGTACGCTTCTTATATTACCTGCACCATAATCTATTATGGCAATCATCTATTCAAGTACTCCTTTAGTAGAATTTATTGTATCACCTGTTTTTGCTATAGCAAATTTAATAGCTCTTGCCACGCCTTTAAATATTGCCTCAGAGATATGGTGGCTATTTTTCCCATATCTCTTCACTATATGCAGTGTGCATTTTGCATTTTCAGCAAAAGCTTTAAAAAATTCTTCAACTAGCTCGCTTGGAAATTCACCAATTTTTTCAGTAAAAAATTCCACATCGAAATTTAAATATCCTCTACCTGAAAAATCGAGTGATACCTCCACCAATGTCTCATCCATAGGTAACAGGAAGAAACCATAGCGTTCTATCCCCCTTTTGTCACCAAGAGCTTCATAAAAACATTTACCAAGCGTTATACCAATATCTTCAACAAGGTGGTGATAATCAACATCAATATCACCATCGGCTTTAATCTTTAAGTCAATCTTTGCATGATGGGCAAAAAGCTCAAGCATATGATTGAAAAAACCAACAGGTGTACTAATTTCATATTCCCCATTGCCATCCAGGTTAATATCGATTTCCACTGTTGTTTCACCTGTACTCCTTGTTATAGTTTTTCGCCTCATTTTATCCCCTTTTTTATATTTGAAATATATCCTTGCGTAAAATTCGCTATGATATTATATAAATTCTACACTAAAAATTTAAAAAATAAATATTCTTTTTTGGAGAACTTATGAATCTAAGAAAAATAGCACCCCTTTATGAAATCAGTGATAAAGACAAACAGAATATTCGCTCACTCAAAGACTCAATGCTTCAGTACAAAAAAGAATTCGTTGATGCTTTTTACGAATATCTTGAAAGAAAGTTTGACTTTACAGAACAAATTCCATTCGAACGTTTCCTTGTACACAAGGAAAAGCTTGGAATATGGTATGAAAAGTTTTTTGAAGCAAGTTTCAACAACGCATTTTACCAGTTTTTAATAAATGCTAGCAAAAAACATGTTGATTTAAGAATTGATGAAAGTGCCATAAATACAATGTTTAGTTTCGTAAGAAGATGGTTTCACGAAAAAATATTTTTAATAATAAATGATGACTACAAAAGAAAGGAAATTTTAGTAAGTGTTCATAAATTTGTGGATATAAATGCTGCTGTCATGAGCAGTGCATATCATGATGAACAAATTAAGAAATTTACATCTATCTTTTCATTACGCGAACTTGTTGTATCTTTCAGCGAACGATTTATGTTTTTTATGAACTCCATACTTGTATTAATTCTTGTTTTATTGACAATTAATGCAGCTTACATGTTTTTTATGGAACTTGCTGATACCTATCAACATGGAAGTGGCAAACTCCTTATCACTGCATTGGGCTCCCTTTTAATATTATGGGTTTTAATTGAGCTTCTTCATACTGAAATACAGCTATTAAAAGGTGGGAAATTCAAAATCAGTGTTTTTATTGGAGTAGCTTTAATTGCTTTCATAAGAGATCTTCTGATACTCACTTTAAAGCATGAAGCAAGCGGCGAAGGTATTTACTTTGTACTTGCATCAATACTTATTTTAGGATTAATATATTGGCTTATTGCAAGAATGGAAAAAATGGACAACGCTAAAAGGAGAGGTTAATGATAAAACTGTTAACAAAAAAAATCTTTGGCTCTTACAACGATAGATATCTAAAAAAAATAAAACCCATTGTAAGTGAAATTAATGCAAAAGAAGATGAAGTGAAAAGTTTAACAAACGAACAGTTAAGCCAAAAAACTGCCGAATTTAAAGCAAAATTAGAAGAAGGAAAAACACTAGATGATATTTTAGTGGATGTATTTGCAGTAGTCAGAGAAGTAAGTAAAAGAACACTCAATATGCGCCATTTTGACGTCCAGCTAATGGGTGGATATGTCCTACACAAGGGCAAAATCGCTGAAATGAAAACTGGTGAAGGTAAAACCCTTGTCGCTACACTAGCTCTTTATTTAAATGCATTACCTGGAAAAGGTGCTCACCTTGTCACCGTAAACGATTACCTTGCCAGAAGAGATGCCCTATGGATGGGACCAATTTATCTATTTTTAGGGCTTAGCGTGGGAGTAATTCAGCATGAAACATCTTATCTTGTAGAATGGGATAACAAAGAGAAATTTACCACAAAACTCGTCGAATGCGATAGAAAAACTGCTTATTTAGCAGATATAACTTATGGAACCAATAATGAATTTGGTTTTGATTATTTAAGAGACAATATGAAATATGACCTTGAGGAATATGTACAAAGAGACCTCCATTATGCCATTGTAGACGAGGTTGATAGCATATTAATCGATGAAGCAAGAACTCCACTTATTATAAGCGGTCCTACTGACGAATCTACTGATAAATACTACGAAATTGACCGAATTGTAAGACAGTTAAAAAAAGACGAAGATTACACTGTAGACGAAAAAAGCAGAACTGTAAAACTAACTGAATCTGGAATTAACAAAATAGAATCCGCTCTTAAAATTGACAACCTTTTTGATATCAAAAACATGGATACCCTACATTTTGTAAATAATGCATTAAAAGCTCACGCTCTTTTCAAACGCGATGTAGATTATGTGGTACAAGATGGAAAAGTAATCATCGTGGATGAATTTACCGGAAGGCTTATGCCAGGAAGAAGATTTTCCGAAGGGTTACATCAAGCTCTTGAAGCTAAGGAAGGGGTTGAGATTGAGAGTGAAAATCAGACTCTTGCATCTATTACATTCCAAAACTATTTCAGAATGTATGAAAAACTTGCAGGGATGACAGGTACTGCCGCAACAGAAGCACAGGAATTTAGAGAAATTTATGGCCTTGATGTAATCGTAATCCCAACACATAAACCTATGATAAGAAAGGATTATCCTGATGTCATCTATAGAACTGTAAAAGAAAAATATGATGCCATTGTAAAAGAAATAGTAGAAATGCACAGTATCGGCAGACCGGTACTGGTAGGGACCACATCCATAGAAAAATCTGAATACTTAAGCAAATTGCTTAAGAAAAAAGGGATACCCCATGAAGTATTGAATGCAAAATATCATGAAAGAGAAGCTCATATTGTAGCACGTGCAGGTCAGAAATATGCCGTCACAATTGCCACAAATATGGCAGGTCGCGGTACCGATATTAAACTTGGTCCAGGTGTGGCAGAGCTCGGTGGTTTACACATCCTTGGTACAGAAAGACATGAATCCAGAAGAATTGATAATCAGTTAAGAGGTCGTTCGGGAAGGCAAGGAGACCCTGGTTCATCAAGATTTTTCTTGAGCTTGGAAGACGACCTTCTAAGAATATTTGGTTCAGATAAAATCTCTGCCATTATGAATAGACTTGGTATGAAAGAAGGGGAACCAATAGAACACCCTCTTATTTCTAAAGCAATTGAAAATGCTCAGAAAAAAGTAGAAGCAATGCATTTTGAAATAAGAAAACACCTTTTGGAATATGATAATGTAATGAATCAGCAACGTCAGGTTGTATATGCTCTCAGAAGAACAATTTTAGAGGGGAAAGACCTTGATGAAATAATTGCCGAACACACTGAGAACGTAGTAGATGATCTTATTAAAAATTTTATAGATACTCCTGATCATCCTGACGTAAAAGGTTTATCAGCTGCTCTCGAAAAAATATTCGACATAAAACTTGATTTAGATGAAACCGTAACCAAAAAATCAATAGATGAAGAAAAGAAAGAAATCTTAGCAAAAATTAATGAAAAAATTGCTGAGAAAAAGAAAGAAATAGGTGAGCATTTTTATGGATTTGTAAGATTTCTCCTTATTAATATCCTTGATAATCGATGGAAAGAACACCTTCTCAATATGGACTATTTAAGAGATTCCGTGGGGCTAAGAGGATACGGTCAAAAGGACCCACTCATTGAATATAAAAAAGAATCTTATAATCTGTTTATGGATATGATGAACAGAATATCTTACGAATTCATGGAATTTCTAACCCACATAAAAGTGGAAGTAGAAGAAGATATAAATTTAAAAAGAGAGCAACAAGATATTAGGGAAGAACGAAGAGATATATTTGGAGATAGCACGGAAGAGAAAGAAAAAAAGAAGCCCATAAAAAGAACTCAACCTAAGATTGGCAGAAATGATCCATGTCCTTGCGGTAGTGGTAAAAAGTACAAAAAATGCTGCGGGGCCAATCACTAGTAATAGGATCAAACTGCTTTAAATTTTTGGCTATTTATTAGTTCTCACTGAAAAAGTAAGAACTAATTATTAAATAAAATTTTTATCATTTTAATAATTTTTAAATTAGATTTCTAGCAAAAACTTTAAAGAGGAATGATCCACTTCTAAAACCCCAGAAATAAGGTAATATTATAACTTTTATCCCCCAGTTTTTTGTGTAAATTACCAAAAAACTGGGGGAATTTTTATGGGGAAATTGAAATAAATCAATTATTATAAATTAGTTGCCACTTTTTTAGTGGCAACTAATTTAAAATATGTGGAAAAACTGTTGAAAAAAGATTGCATGTTCGCACTTAGTTGGACCGCAATGACTAACTTCTATGTTTTGTGTGGAACGAATACATTGTTGTAATAATTCAAAATATTTTTTGTCATAGTTTGCTAAGACAGGTTTAAAAAGATATCAAGACTCATGTAAGGTGTCCGTATTAAAGCAATCTCTTCATTAAACTTATATTTCCATAGATTCTGAAAGAAATCCTGGTTTCAAAAGTTAAGTTTACCAAGAAAAGGGAAAATTTTCAGCATATAGGTTATCATTGTTGTCATAGAACCAGAAAGTATAAGCACGCCTATAAAGACTAAAAGTGCTCCTGAAATCTTTTCTATAATTACAAGCAGCTTTCCAGCTTTTCTCATAGCAGAAAGTACAAATCCTAATGTAACAGCTGCAAGTAAAAATGGTATCCACAATCCCAATGAGTAAACAAATAGTAGTGTAACTCCCTGCGTTATGGTACTTTCTTGGGAAGCAAGAGCTAAAATACCTGCTAATATTGGTCCAATACATGGTGTCCAACCAAAAACAAAGGCTACACCAAGTAAAAATGCTTCAATAAAAAACGGATAATTTTTTTTCTGATAATTCCATTTTTTTTGACTGAGGAGTTTTTTAATCTTAATAACACCTAGCAAATGTAAACCTAATACAATCACAACTATACCTGCAATTTTCTCTAAAATAGCTCTATTGTTATTTATCAACTTACCTATTGAAGTTGCACTGGCACCTAAAATCATAAAAACTAGAGTAAAACCAAGCCCAAAAAACATTGCACCTATTATAGCTTTTGCTCTAGGAGACATTTTCTCATTACTTGTCAAAGATTCAATGCTCTCTCCGGATATAAAAGACATATATCCAGGAATTAATGGTAAAACACAAGGAGATAAAAAGGAAAGGATTCCTGCTACAAATGCCGTCAAAAAATTAATTTTTTCCATTTCAAAAAAACCTTTTCTTTTTTAGAACATCTACTATATAAAAAAGGGAAACAAAGTCAAGTGAGGGTTGTATGAAAAAAAGTTTAAAAATTATCATTCCTGGGCTAATCATATTGGCTGTAATCACTTATCTTATTTTTACTAGTTTTAAAGATACTGGCGTTTATTATCTCGAAGTAAGTGAATTGATGAAAAATCCTTCGCAGTATTACGGTAAGGGATTAAGAGTAAGTGGCCTTGTAGAAACAGGTTCTGTAACTAAAAAAGCTATAGAGAAATATTTAGAATTCAATCTAGTAGATGATTCAGGTGCCAAATTAAGGGTTGTTTATAAAGGTATAATTCCCGACGCATTCAAAGAAGACGTAGGAGTAATAGTAGAAGGAAAACTAGATAAAAGTAATATTTTTAGAGCTAAAACATTGTTGGCAAAATGTCCATCTAAATATGAAGCAGAAGTAAAAGAAGAGAATTAATTTTTTGATTGAACTAAATTAAAATATACTAATCGAATAAGTGTTTAATTGTTTAATTTAGTAGTATATTATGGAGGATTAAATGGGTAATCTTGGTTTATTGATTGAAATCATTGCTCTTTTAGCGGGTGGCATCGCCATATTTTTCTATTTAAATGCTATCATGAAAGATGATGAGCAGAGCAACAAAATTGGTAATATTGCATTTATTTCGCAAACCTTATTAGCTACTTTAGCTTCGGTTATTCTTGTATATGCCCTTGCCACAAGCTATTTTAAAATGGAATATGTAGCACAGTATACCGATAGGGCACTTCCATTTATCTATAAAATCAGTGCCTTTTGGGCAGGTCAAGCTGGATCACTCCTTTTCTGGGGGTGGTTAATTACAATAGCAGGGTTAATCGAGCTTTCAAGGAATAAAAAGTTTAGCAATAAATATAGAAGCAGTATTATGCTTGTAATAACTATAACATCATCTTTTTTCTTCTTAATCACATCCTTTGTGTCAAATCCTTTCAAAGAATTAGACTTCATCCCAGCTGATGGGCTAGGGATGAACCCTCTACTACAAAATCCAGGAATGCTCTATCACCCTCCAACCCTTTACATCGGTTATGTCGTTTACACTCTACCTTTTGCATACGCCGTAGCCTCATTAGTAACCAAAGATTATTCTAGCAAATGGCTAAAATATTCAAGAATGTGGAATATGATAGCCTGGATTTTTCTCACTATAGGAATTGTTTTAGGTGCTCAGTGGGCTTACGTGGAACTAGGGTGGGGCGGATACTGGGCATGGGACCCCGTAGAAAATGCTTCCCTTTTACCATGGCTAACAGGTACAGCTCTATTACATAGTGCCATAATGTACGAAAGAATAAACAGATTAAAGCTTTGGACATACATGCTTGCTTTAATAACCTTTGAGCTTTGCATATTCAGTACATTTTTAACAAGGAGCGGCGTAATTGATTCAGTGCACAGTTTTGGAAAATCACCTTTAGGGATATTTTTTATCTGGTTTATAATTCTTACTACTATAGCCTTTCTAATCTTACTTTTCACCACAAAAAAATCCTTAAAAGAAGATGAGAACTTTTACCTCCTTTCTAGAGAAGGTTTATTTTTTATAACAAACTGGCTTTTCGTAGCACTAATGTTAGTAATTCTTTTTGGAACAACTCTTCCTATTATTTCTGAAATTTTCTCCAGCAGCAAAAGTAGTGTAAATATATCATATTATAATCGCGTATCCACTCCATTTTTTATAGCACTTCTCTTTCTTGCAGGAATCTGTCCTTTAATCCCTTATAAAAAAGCATCTATTGTAAACGTAATAAAAAAGGTATGGTTATCTGGAATTTTATCCATAGTTGTTGGGATTATTCTATATTTATTAGGTTATAACAAAATCATTCCTCTTATTCTTTTTATTGTTACAACATTTGCTTTTTTTGCAATTGTCATACAGGTTATTAACAATCTTAAAAATGCTGGGTTATCTGCCCTAATCAAAAACAGAAGATTTTATGGTTCTATGATTATTCATTTAGGTTTATGTATGATAGCTTTTGGTGTCATCGGCTCTGCCTTTTATAAAACCTCAACAGATGAAGTGATAAAAGAAAACTCTGACATTATTTTTAATGAATACAGATTACATGTAAAAGATTTAAGATTTGAAAAAGTCAAAAATTATATATCTGCATTCGTCCCTGTTAAGGTATATAAAAATGAAAAATACATTGTCACAATGAAGCCTGAACGTAGATTTTACAAAAACAACGAAAATGCTTACGCTGAAGTTGCAATATATACAACACCTTTAGGTGATTTGTACTTGATTTTAGCAAGTTATGATAAAAATGAAGGAATTGTGGGAATTCAGGCTATTTATCACCCACTTGTAGTTTGGATATGGATAGGATGTTTCGTTATGGTCCTTGGTGGTATCTACTCACTATCACACAGGACGGAGAATGGATAACCCTCAAGTTAGTCAACGCTATAAAAGGCGTTGACTAACTTGTGATAAAAAATTTTATGTATAAACATAAAAAAACTCGACATTTTTCATAATTTTATAATAAAATTGAGGAAGATAGTTAAAATAAGAGCCTTTTAATAGCAAGGATACTAAATCGAGGGGGCAAGGCAAAGCCCCCAAGTTTTGTGCGAAAGGAGCTATTAATTTGACACTAATTAAGGTCACCAATCTTGAAAAGAAGTTTGGCAATAATTACGCATTGAAAGGTGTATCATTTAATATCGAAAAGGGGGACTTTGTCTCAATTTTCGGACCAAATGGTGCAGGAAAAACAACCCTTTTAAAAATTATTTCCACACAAATAAAACCAACTGCCGGAAATATATTTTACAACGGAGTAGCACTTAAAGACCTGCCCGATGATTTTAGAAATTATTTCGGAGTAATTTCACACCAACCGTTTCTCTATGAAAACCTGACAGCATATGAAAATCTTAAATTTTATGGTGGTTTATACAATGTTCAGAATTTGGATAATAAAATCATCTCTTTGCTTAAGAGTGTAGAGCTATATCAAAGAAAGGATGATTACGTAAGAAATTATTCCAGAGGAATGCTACAAAGGTTATCCATTGCAAGAGCCTTGCTTCATGACCCAGAAATAATCTTATTGGATGAACCATACACAGGACTTGATCAGCACGCATCCCACATTTTAACGAATATTCTAAAAGAGCAGTTTGGTAAAAATAAAACGATTCTTATGATTACACACAATCTTTCAAAGGGATATGAACTTGCTACAAAAATTATGGTTATGAAAAAAGGAAAAATTGTTTACAATGAGAATAAATCTGTTATCCCAGAACATGAATTTGAAGACATTTATTTATCCGTTGTGAGTGGAAAATGAAAAATTACATTAAAACAATATTCAAAATAGTAGAAAAAGACTTAATTTTAGAACTCAAATCAAAAGAAGTTATAAATTCCATGCTAATCTTTTCTCTCCTCGTGGTTATTGTTTTCAGTTTTATCTTTGAACCGGGCGCTGAATATAAAGATGAAATTGCAGCAGGTATCCTCTGGATGGCAATTACATTCTCTGGAGTTTTAGGACTCAATAAATCAATGATAAACGAAATAAATGGTGGAAACTTAAATGCACTTTTATTGGCACCTGTGGACAGAAGTGCCATTTTCTTCGGTAAGGTTTTTTCAAATTTTCTATTTTTAATGCTCATGGAGTTGATGACCGTACCGATTTTCATGGTCTTTTACAATATAAACCTTTTTGAGAAACAGTTTATTGGCACTCTTCTCGTTTTCATTGCCGGCAGTTACGGTTTTTCAGTGTTGGGGACACTTTTTTCTCTTATTTCTGTCAAATCAAAAACAAGAGAATTAATGCTACCACTTTTACTATTGCCTTTGTTGGTACCAATCATTCTTGCTTCCATTCAATCCCTGAATATTTTTTACTTCAGCGGTTCTTTTGAAAACGCATCTAAATGGTTGAAGCTTATCGGTGTCTTTGATATTGTTTTTACATGTGTAATTTACATAATCTTCGACTTTGTAGTGGAGGAATAAATGAACTCTAATGAAAAAAAGATTGAAAAAATTATTGATTATTTAACCCTTATCCTCATCTCCATTGCTTTGTATTTTGCATTCATTTACGCACCTTTGGAAAAGGTGATGGGAGCAATCCAGAAAATCTTTTACTTCCATGTGGCAAGTGCGTGGATAGCTTTCTTTGCTTTTTTTATCACGTTTTTGTTTTCAATAATTGTATTGATCAACGAAAAGAAAATTTATGATGAGATTGCTTCATCCTCTGCAGAAATCGGTATAATTTTCTGTACTATAGTTTTAATTACAGGTCCTATTTGGGCAAAACCCGTTTGGGGAGTCTGGTGGACATGGGATCCTAGACTCACTACCACCCTTGTGCTCTGGTTTATTTATGTGGGTTATCTGATGCTTAGAAAGTTTGTTGAGGAAGATGATAAAAAGGCAAAATTTTCTGCAGTAGTAGGTATAATAGGGTTTATTGATGTTCCAATAGTTTTTATGTCCATAAGATGGTGGAGAACAATTCATCCAAATGTCTTGCAAAAAGGTGGCGGTGGACTGCATCCGGATATGCTAAAAGCTTTGATCATCGCTGTTATAGCATTTACTTTTCTCTATCTATCTATGCTTTTTAAAAGAGTTAAAGTGGGGCTTCTTGAAGATAAAATTAAATACTTAGAAAATAAAATCAGAAATTAACGGGAGGCAATTAATGAAAAATTTATGGTATCTTTTTTCCGCATACATGGTAATCTGGATATTAATTTTTGGTTATCTATTAAAAATAAACTCAAAGCTCAAGTCACTGACTTTAAAAGTGGATTCTCTGGAATCTGAAATCAAAGAATAAATCATAAAAGCCCCCAAAGATGGGGGCTTAAATTCAGATTTATATTAAGCTTTATTGGCACTTCCTAAAACATTTATATTTTTATGCTTATACATCTTTACAAGCTCTTCTCTGGCAGGTTTCAAATATTTTCTTGGATCAAATTCTTTAGGGTTATTCCATAAAAATTCCCTGACTTTAGCAGTGAAGGCAAGTCTGCCATCGCTATCGATGTTTATCTTGCACACAGCACTTGTTGCCGCTTTTCTTAATTGATCTTCAGGGATACCAACAGCTCCTTCCAAATTACCGCCATATTTGTTTATCAATTCAACATATTCAGGAATTACGGATGATGCACCATGTAACACTATAGGAAATCCTGGTAATCTTTTTTCAATTTCTTCAAGAATATCAAATCTAAGAGGCGGAATTGGCTCACCAGGTTTTACTTTGAATTTATATGCACCATGAGAAGTTCCAATGGAAATAGCAAGTGAATCCACGCCTGTCCTTTCAACAAACTCTTCCACTTCATCAGGATTTGTATAATGAGATTTTTCAGCCTGCACATCCTCCTCAATACCTGCAAGAACACCAAGCTCCCCTTCAACGGTCACATCAAATTGATGTGCATACTCTACAACTTTTCTGGTAAGCTCAATATTTTCCTCAAAAGGTAGATGAGATCCATCAATCATAACAGAGGAAAAACCATTATCCACACAAGCTTTACAAAGCTCGAAAGTATCTCCATGATCAAGATGTAATGCTATAGGTATCTCGTAGCCAAGCTCCTTAGCATATTCCACAGCACCCATAGCCATATATCTTAACATGGTAGCATTGGCATATTGTCTTGCACCTTTTGATACTTGCAGTATCACAGGAGATTTTGTCTCAACACATGCCTGAATTATGGCCTGTAGTTGCTCAAGATTATTGAAGTTGTAAGCCGGAATTGCGTATTTCCCCTCCATTGCTTTTTTAAACATTTCTCTTGTGTTCACAAGGCCGAGCTCTTTGTAACTAATTCCCATTTTCGCCTCCTTCATTTATTTTGTTAAGCAGTTCATTTACACTACTGAAAACGCCAAATTCGGTTATATACCCAGTTATCAAATGGCTTGGTGTAACATCAAAGGCCGGATTATAAACAGGAACATTTTTTGGTGAGATAAAAATATCTTTGATTTTTCTGATTTCATCCCCATTTCTCATTTCAATTTTTATCTGACTTCCATCTTCTATGGTAAAATCAAAGGTGGAAAGTGGAGCAGCTATATAAAATGGGATATCATGATAATAGGCAAGAACGGCAAGTTGATAAGTCCCTATTTTATTTGCCGTATCTCCATTTTTTGCAATTCTATCAGCTCCCACAATAATTTTGTCTATCTTTTTTTGACTCATTAAAAATCCAGGCATATTATCGCAAATTAAAGTACAGGGGATATCTTCCTCCATCAATTCAAAAGCTGTCAATCTTGCCCCCTGTAAATACGGTCTTGTTTCATCTACATACACATGAATATTTAAACCTGCTTCCTTCGCAGCTTTAAAAACACCAAGAGCTGTTCCATATCCCGCAGTAGCGAGAGCTCCGGCATTACAGTGCGTGAGAATATTATCTCCATCATTCAAAACAGTTACACCGTTCTTACCAATCATTCTATTATATTCTATGTCTCTTTCGAAAAGCTTTATGGCCACTTTTTCAATATAATTTATATCACCATCACAATACTCATATGCACCTTTCATCTTATCAAGAGCCCAAATCAGATTGACAGCGGTTGGACGAGTATTCTTTAACAGCTCATATATTTCATTGATAGATTTTCCTTCTTTTAGACCAAGAACCACTCCAAAGGCAGCTGACACTCCTATGGCAGGTGCACCTCTAACCACCATCTCTTTTATGGCAAAGGCCACATCATTAACTGTCTTGCATACCATATATTCTTTTTTATGGGGTAAAACCCTTTGATCCAAAAGCTTTAAATTGTCTTTTTCCCAAATAATTGGCTCAAGCATATCCCACCTAAACAAACATATTAAGATGCATTTTCAAATCATCTATTTTCATCTTTACCATATCTAAAGAATCACTCTTACATCCAGGGACAATATAAGAATAAAATTTCAGATTAAAACTTTCAAAAACCTTTTTAGCCCAACTTGTCGTATTTGACGCATAGTCTCTGTTTTGAGCACCCTGCGTAACCACAAAAAAGAGCTTTGCACCTTTTTTCATTTTACTCATTCTGTTTGCATCTTTGAGGCAATACCATCTGTCAAGAAAAAGCTTCATTTGCCCGGTAACAAAACCGTAATAATTTGGTGAAATAAGTATGATTAAATCGGCTTCTGCTAATGATTCGAAAACATTCTTTAAATCATCATTAACCACACAAAAAGTATTCTCTTTTCTACAGGTATAACAGGACTGACACCCTTTATAATTCATCTCATTAAGATTCAAAAGGGTCGCATCAGGATATTTTTCCAAAAGTGCTTTTGCGATAAAAGCAGAATTTCCTTCTTTTCTCGGACTTCCATTTACAATAAAAACATTCATTTCACACCCCCGCACAAGGATAATACATTTTCAGAATATTTTTTTCAACAGTTTTAGATACCTTGCATCACCCCATTTTTTGCAAAAGGTTGTTTTATAGGTTTATGGGAAAACAGTTTGCGGGTTTAAGTTCCCATAAAACCGCCATGGATGGCGGTTTTAGAGGAACTTACCTCGGAGCCAAACTGGACGTTTGGCGAGAATGAGCAAAATGTTTTCCCATAAACAATTCCACATAACTTATTGACATATAAGCATAATTCAAAACAGTCTTAGTAAAAATGGGGTGACTCCAGTTTTAGATACTGGCTTCACACAAGTTAAGGAAAGTAGGGAAGTAGTAAATTAGAAAGATAGGGGAAGTAGAAAAAATGTAAAATGCAAGCTCTAGATTTTGGCATAAATCGAAAATCGAATTTTAATTCTTCTATTTCCCTATCTCCCTATTTCTCTTTTTACTTCAACTCTTACAACCTTCACTACATTCACAGCCTTTATTGAGGTAACTCCAAATAAAAGCTCCTTTACAGACAAAAAGATATACAATATAATTGCAAAAACAAAAGGAGTAAATCAATGAGCAACTTTGACATCGATCCTTTTATTGTGATGGATATAATAAGAGAATCAAGAAAGTTTGATGATGCCATACATTTTGAAGTTGGAGAGCCTGACTTAAAACCGTCACCCAAAGTAATTGAAACTATAAAAGAAAAAGTAGCCGAATCATTTGGATACACAGAATCAAAGGGGATACTACCTCTTAGAGAAAAAATAGCCGAATTTTACAAAAAAAAGTATAACGTGAAAGTTGATCCTGATAGAATCATAGTTACAGTAGGAACATCCGGTGCTTTTAATTTAGCCTTTAACCTACTTATTGAAAAAAAAGAAGTACTTGCTTTTAGTGACCCCACATATCCATGTTATAAAAACATAGCAAAAATCTTCAAAATAGATCATTTGAGTATCCCTGTTGATGAATCAACCAATTATCAAATTGTGCCTGATATGTTAAAGGGTAAAAAAATAAAAGGTTTATTAATTTCATCCCCAGCAAATCCCACAGGCACAATTTATGATAAAGAAAATTTAAAAGATTTAATAGCTTACTGTGAGAAAAACGGTATTTATCTTATTTCAGACGAAATCTATCACGGGCTTGTTTATGAAAATTTCCAAGAATATTCAGCTTTGCAATTTTCTGACAATGCAATTGTGATAAATGGCTTTTCAAAATATTTTTGTATGCCGGGAATCAGAGCAGGATGGATTATACTGCCAAAACATTTGGTAAGAAGAGGGGAGATACTCCAACAAAATATGTTTATCTCTGCACCCACAATCAGCCAGTACGCAGGAATTGCTGCTTTTGATTACGAATATCTGAATTATGTAAAAACAGTTTATGAAAAAAGAAGAGATTTCCTATACAATGAGCTTAAAGAGATTTTTGATATAAAAACCGTTCCCCAAGGTGGTTTTTATATCTGGGTAAATTCATCCAGATATTCTGATGATTCTTTTAGTCTCTGTCAAAAGATTTTAAAGGATACAAGAGTGGCAATAACACCGGGAATAGACTTTGGAAAAAATAAGACAAATCATTATATCCGCTTTGCCTTTACAAGAGAAATAAACCATATGAAAATCGGTATAGAACGATTAAAAGAATACTTATTAAAATAATAAAGGGGGAAATCCCCCTTCATTGCTTCTTTATAAATCTGCAATCTTAAGAACGATTTTGCCAAAGTGCTTGTCATCTTCCATGGTTTGATGAGCTTCTCTAACATCATCTAAAGAAAATACTTTATAAATAATTGGAACGATTGTTCTATCAGCAAATTTTGGCATAACTCTTTCACGAAAGGCTTTGATAATTTCAGATTTCTCTTCCACAGGTCTTGAACGCAAAACAGAGCCGATTATCTTGTGCCTTTTTACCATAACCAATCCGAGATTTATTTCAGCTTTAATTCCACTTGTAACTCCAATAATTACAAGCCTTCCGGCATAAGCCAACGATTTTATATTAGGCTCAAGATAGGCTGCACCAATATGGTCAAGAATAACATCCACACCTCTTTTATTTGTGTACTCTCTTACAATTGGAGAAAAATCAGGATTTTCTTTGTAATTTATCAGTAAATCGACACCAAGCTCTTTCACCTTTTCCATCTTTTCAGGTGCCACAGTTACAATGATTTTAACATTTGGAGTAAGAGCTTTTGTAATCTGAATAGCAGCAGTATTTACTCCGCCACCACCACCATGAAAAATGGCATAATTACCATCCTTCAACTCACCTAAAAGAAAGACATTCAAAAATGCAGTAATATAAGATTCACATATACAAGCAGCTTCTTCATATGTCATTGAATCAGGAATAGGAATTAAATGATCTGCATAGGCAACCGCATATTCAGCATAACCACCACCGCCCACAAGAGCAACAACTCTGTCCCCTTTTTTCCAACCTTTTACATTACTACCCAATTCCTCAATGACACCGGCAACCTCAAGTCCCAGTATTTCAGACTCTCCTGGAGGGGGAGGGTATTTTCCTTCCCTTTGAACAAGATCAGGTCTGTTTATCGATGTGGCTGCAACTTTAATCAAAACCTGATTTTCTTTTGGCTTTGGAATATCCACATCCACAACTTTTAAAACATCAACCCCACCAAAACCATCACAGATAACTGCCTTCATAGACATCCTCCTCATTTTTTTCGCAAATATATTTTAATACTTTTTCAATAGAAATCAAATTCAAACTTCTTACTTCCTTCGTAAAAAATATTTCTGAAGTAATTTCAACATTAGTTGTACACATTATTAATCGATGAATTATATTTAATATATAACTCGTAGGAGGTAAAAATGAAAAAAATAATAATAGGTGTTGTAGTGATAGTGACATTACTAGTTGGAATGGCAATGGCCAAACAACGGGGAAAATGGATGAGTAGAAATTTTATGAATAGTTCCCAAGGTATCATTTATGTAAAATCTTTGCCTGCAGAGCCATTAAGCAATGTTGAAAAAAATACGATTCTACATATGGTTGAAGAGGAGAAACTCGCAAGAGACGTCTATCAAAAGCTTTATGAAGCATGGAAGCTACCTGTTTTCGGTAACATTGCAAAAAGTGAGCAAAAACATATGAACCTTGTTAAATCTCTTGTAGAAAAATATAATTTGCCAAATTCCACAATTAATCCACCTGGTAAATTTAACAATCCTGAATTACAGAAGCTTTATGAAAAACTTGTAAATAAGGGGAAAAAATCAGTCATAGAAGCCCTTATTGTCGGATGTACCATAGAAGATCTAGTTTGGATAAAGCCCTTAAAAATGCTGATAATCAGGATATAAAGTTCGTTTATACAAACATTAGACGCGGTTCTTACAACCATTTAAGAAGTTTTTACAGAATGCTTAAAATGTATGGCGGTGATTATAAACCTCAATACATTTCAGAAAATGCTTTCAACGAAATTGTATCAATGCCCACTCCAATGAAAAGGTGGTAAAAAATACTCTTACCTCTAAGTAACCATTGACGAGCTTACTTTGTCAATGGTTTCCTTCTTCAAGAAACATTTTTAATATTATGTTTTCATCTTAATTTTATGCGAAATGATTTATATAAAATACCTAAAATTCAAAGAATCTTTTATAGGCATTTATATTTGTTGAATTTAAAATAATTTTCACTAAAATATATCTAAAGGAGGTGCAAAATGGAAAAAAGCTCGCCAAAATCAAAGTTTATAATTCAAGCTTTTGTCCTTTTAGGTATTCTTTCCCTTTATACAATACTTTGCGCAAATTTATCTATAGGGCAGGCTGAAGAAAAAGCTATTTTGAAAGATAAAGAAGTTTGTGAAAACTCTTTTAAAATGGATTTACTAGATGAAATCAATAAACTTGAAAAAAAACTGAAAAGCGATGGTAAAATAACTCAATCTGAGTTTGTATTATTAAAAATGAAACTTGAGGAGTGTTATAAAGAAGAATTTTAATTTTACATTTTTTTTACATTTTTTTAAAATCGTCTTAACATTTTAAAATTATTTAAAATTATTATGAAAGCTTTAGAACAAGAATTAATAACCTTAAAAACCGGAATAGCACGCATGTCTCAAATAGTGATAGAGATGTTGAATAATGATATCACTGCGTTGGTTGAAAGAAATTCTGATCTTGCAAAACAGGTTATAGAAACGGATAACGAAGTGGATAAACTTGATGTAGAACTTGATGAATTATGTTTGAAAGTCTTAGCACTTTATGATCCAAAAGCAATAGATTTAAGGTATATAGTTACTGCTTCCAGATTAATAGTTGACCTAGAAAGAATTGGAGATCATTGTGTAGATATCGCAAAAGAAATAATAAAAATTAATGAAATACCACCTATAAAACCTTACCTTGATTTACCAAAAATGGCAGAATCTGCAGGTATAATGATCAAAGAAGCAATAAATGCGTATTTTGAAATTGATACAAAGAAGGCTTTATCAGTTATCAAAAGGGATGATTATATTGATAATTTACACACCCAAATATTAAGGGAATTATTGACATATATTGTTGAAGATATAAGAAAAACCAAAGGTGCTATCTCCCTGATGTTTGTTACCAGAAGTATTGAAAGGATTGCCGATCATGCCACAAACCTTGCTGAAGTTGTATACTTTATGGCAACAGGAAAAGTAATCAGACACACAAGAATTGAAGAACTTGGTAAATAATGGCTACTATCTTAATTGTAGAGGACGAAAACTCTTTAAGAGAATTAATAGCTTTCAATTTACAATCGGAAGGTTTTAAAACAGTAGAAGCCTCAGATGCAAATGAGGCTCTCATGTTTTTAGAAGAGATAGAACCCGATTTAATTCTACTTGATATAATGCTACCAGGGTTAAAAGGTACACAGCTCTTAAATATTCTTAAATCTACTCCAAAAACAGCATCAATCCCAATAATTATTATCTCAGCTAGAGATGAAGAAGATATGATTGTCAAACATCTGGAGCTTGGAGCCAAAGATTATTTAACAAAACCCTTTAGTATAAGAGTATTAATTACGAAGATAAAGCAACAGATTAATGCAAAACAAGGAAAATATAGCAGGACAGTTGAATATAAAGGAATAGTTTTGGATGAAGAAAATCACAAAACCTTTCTGGAAGGAAAAGAACTCATACTAACTCATAAAGAGTTTGAACTGTTAAAATTACTTTTAAAACATCCAGGAAGAGTTTATACTAGAAACCAGCTACTTAGCAATATTTGGGGATATGACTCTGACGTATACACAAGAACGGTTGATGCACATATTTCATCTTTAAGAAAGAAGTTGGGTGAAAAAAGTTCGCTAATAAAAACTGTTCCCAAAATAGGCTATAAAGCAGAGTAAATTCATGCCTGTCAAAAAGTCATTAAAAAGATTTATTATCAACAAACAATTTTTGCATAGTATCTTTGATGAAATAGATGATGCCATTCTAATTTTAGATAATAATCAGAATATAATCTATTCAAATCCTTATTCTAAGACTTTTTTTAATTCTCCACTTTCAGATAATAATCTCTTTATACTTTTAAAAGACTTAGATTCAATAAATCTTTTTGATTATATAATTCACAACGATTGCAATGGTGAAACAAAAAAGTTTAAAAATAGATATGTAAAGATAACTAAAAAATTGATAAAAGATTTTTTATTTATCTTCATTAAAGATGTAACCCCTCACATACAGTACAAAACTTTTAAAACCGAACTCGTGGGTAATATTGCTCACGAATTAAAAACTCCGCTGTCGTTAATTATGGGATATGCTGAAACTTTGCTAATTAATGAAAATATTCCCGAGGATAAAAGAAAAAAATTTCTGGAAATGATTTATGAATCCACAAAACGTTTCGATGCTTTAATCAAAGATATTATTTCATTACACTCTCTTGAAAACCTTGAACCAAACTTTCAAGTAGAAGAAGCAGTATCTTTGCAAAAAATAGAAGAAAATTTAAAAACCATTTTTGAAAATTCTAATAAAAAATTGATTTTAAATTTCTCAAAAAAATCCGTATTTATTAAAGAGGAACATTTAATCAGTATACTTACCAATCTTATTGATAATGCACTCAAATATTCTGATGGAAATAATATTTACGTTTCAATTTCAAAAGCTAAAAAACAAATAATTATAAAAGTCGAAGATGAAGGACCTATAATTCCTGAAGAAGAAAGGGAACGTATTTTTGAAAGATTTTATACTCGTTCTAAATCAAGAAATAAACAAATAACCGGCACAGGGCTTGGATTGTCCATAGTAAAGCATATCACCACCCTTTATGGCGGTTCTATAACATTAACAACAAACCAATACCACGGAAACACATTTGAAATAAAGCTGATTGAGAAAAAAGCTAAAAATTAATTTTTAAAGAGGATGTTGCATAATATAAAAATTGAAAAGCTGCAAAATTTCAATTTAATCTGTAACATATTTATAACAAAAAGATTGCTTCGCTTACGCTCGCTGGTGAGGATTCGGCTGTTCTGTCATTGCGAGGAGCGGCAGCGACGAAGCAATCTCTTATTTACTAAAAAGTTACAAGATTAGTCTTTTGTTATTGTGCAACATCCTCTTAAAGATTCTCAGTGTTTTGGGCATATAAGAAACAATCATCTTCACTGCAAACATTAATCCCATTTTACTCTTTAGGTTTAAATCCAATGGAAATAAAAAAATTTTAACCAATCTCAATGAGAGTATTGCATAGTAGAGAGGAATTTAAAACACTCCATTAATTGATACGTAAGAGATTCTTTAGGCTAACGCCCTCAAATGCCGTAAATCGTAACGCGTAATGCGAGATTTTCATTTTACGCTTTATGTTTCATGCTTCACGCGTTACAGGTTTTAGTCATTCTGAGCGATAGCTGTGTATCCCAAAATTATCAACAAATTACATCTTGTAAAGATATAACCGTACAACACCCTTACTTCAAAATGAAGAATTTGAAACATTACCAACAAAGAAAAATTATGTTAATAACATGAGAACAAACAACCAACAGAATCTTTTAATGAAAATATTATCCAAACCTTCCAGTTATATAATCCTCTGTCATTTTCTCTCTCGGGTTGGTAAAAATCACTGATGTTTCATCATACTCAATTAGTTCACCCATATACATAAAAGCTGTGTAGTCAGACACCCTCGCAGCTTGCTGCATGTTGTGAGTAACAATCATTATGGTAACCATCTCCTTCAATGAATGAACAAGCTCCTCAATCCTAGATGTGGCAATGGGGTCAAGCGCACTTGTTGGCTCATCAAATAAAAGCACTTCAGGCTCCACCGCCAGTGCTCTTGCAATACAAAGTCTTTGCTGTTGTCCACCAGACATACCGCTTGCAGTGCTGTTTAATCTATCCTTCACCTCATCCCATAGAGCTGCATCTTTTAAAGCCTTTTCCACCCTGTCTTGCAACTCATTTTTATTTTTAATCCCTTTCAATTTTAAACCATAGGCTACATTATCAAATATGGACATGGGAAAAGGTGTAGGCTTTTGAAAAACCATTCCAATTTTGCTGCGTAGCTCTATTGTATCAATTTCCTTTGAAAGGATGTTTCTCCCACCAAAAAGTATTTCCCCTTCATACCTGTTTGCACTGTATAGATCATGCATTCTGTTAAAACACCTAAGATAAGTAGTCTTACCACAACCAGATGGCCCGATCAAAGCAGTAACTTTATTCTTTTTGATCTCCATATTGATATTTTTTAAAATGTGAACATTTCCGTAATAAAAATTTAGGTTTCTTACACTAATAATTGTCTCACTCATTTTCTGTATCTCCATTTTATTAGTAATCTTCCAAGAATAGTTACAACTAGAATTGCAAATGTGATGACAAAAGATGCTGCCCAGGCAATTTTGTGCCAATCTTCATATGGACCCATGGCATACTGAAATATAGTTACAGTAAGAGATGGCATAGGTTCATTTAGGTTTGTTGTAAAAAAGGAATTGTTGAATGATGTAAAAAGTAATGGCGCTGCTTCACCTGCCACCCTTGCTATGGCAAGAAGAACACCTGTTAAAATACCTGTTGCTGCACCCCTGTAAACCACCTGCATTATCACCTTGTAATAAGGTGCTCCAAGGGCAAAGGCAGCTTCCCTCAACTCATCAGGAATTAACTTTAGCATATCTTCTGTGGTTCTCACCACAATTGGAAGCATTATTATGGCAAGAGATACACCACCTGCCCATCCGTTGAAATGCCCAAGAGGACGAACCATAACTGCATAAACAAATGTCCCCACCACAATGGCTGGGATACTAATCATTATATCAGCAAGAGTACTGATAAAATGAGCAATTCTCTTATTCCTACCATACTCTGCAAGATATGTCCCACCAAGAATCCCAAGAGGAACACCTACCACAACCGCCACAATGACAATTAAAATCTGTCCCACAAAAGCATTTCTCAAGCCACCACCTTCAAGACCAGGAGGTGCCGGATCTTCTAAAAAAAGTTCAGGTCTAATATATTGAATTCCTTCTCTTAAAAGATCAAAAAGGATAAAAACTAACCAAAACAATCCTAGCAAAGCACTCAAAAAAGCAATAGAAAGGGCAACAAAGTTTTTTATTTTTCTTCTTTTTATGTTATTTTGCACTACCTCTCCTCAGTATATACTTTGCAATAGCAAGGATGAAAAAACTTAACACAAAAAGAATTAAAGCGAGATAAAATAAAGATGATAAATAGAGATCTGAATCAGCTTCTGTAAATTCATTGGCAAGGGTCACTGTAATGGTAGCTGCAGCATCCAGAAGAGATGACGGTATTTTATGATTGTTTCCAAGGACAAAGGCCACAGCCATCGTCTCCCCAAGCGCTCTCCCCATCGCAATAACTATGCTGCCATAAATACCATATTTCGCATGGGGTAACATAATATCCTTTATCACTTCCCATTTTGTAGCTCCCATTCCGTAAGCTGACTCTTTCAATACTACTGGCGTCAAATTCAGAGTATCCCTTGTAATACTTGCAATAAAAGGGATAAGCATAATACTCAACACCAAACTTGCGGTAAGAATATCAATCCCAAGAGGGGTACCTCGAAACAAAATGCTGAAAAAAGGAATAGGGGCAAAAAATCTTTGTAAAAAAGGTTCAATATAGTTTCCCATAATTGGGGCAACTGTGAATAACCCCCACATCCCATAAATAATACTTGGTATTGAAGCAAGCATTTCAATGGTAGTACCAAAAGCACCTTTTAAAAAATCAGGACAAAGCTCTACCAGAAAAATAGCGATACCAATTGCCACAGGAACTGCCATCAAAAGAGCAATCAATGTGATAATTACAGTTCCTGAAAGCATTGTAGCTGAACCAAAAATCTCTTTCACAGGATCCCAGGTAGTAGTTGTGAGAAACTTTATAATTCCAAAACTTCCAATCGCCTGTTTTGATTCCACCACAAGAGAAATAAATATTCCAAGAACAGTTAAAAACAGTGTGATAGTACCCGCAAACGTTATAAATTTAAATAAATTATCAAAAGCTTTTTTACTGTTCTCCATACAAACCTTCATCTATTGAAATTGCAGCAGAACAGTATGGAATTAATTTGAAGAAAATTTGAAATTTTTGTAAAATTTTTGTAAAAAACTCTTATCTATATATTCTTTAAAAATTGTGGCAAACTGATTATAATGTAACACTCAAATATGTATTCGAAAGTTTCACAAGCAAAACTTCCGAAAAAAACATCTGCTTATATCTATATGGTATTAAATCGCTAGATAGACTTTACATTATTTAAGATTATTATTTGCATGATAAGCATAAGCTAAATTTGTCGGAGGTTAAGGGTAGGAGGGGATAACCCCCTCTTTTATGGAAAGAGCTTTTTCTACGTTATTTAATAAATCCCTATCTCTTTCCAGTATGCTCTTATACTACTTTTTAAGTTTTCAGGCAAAGGTACATATATGAGTCTTTTTGCCACTTCGTCACCTTTTTTAAATGTCCAATCGTAAAACTGCACAACTTTTTTATTTGACTCTGTTTTTTCTTTTGCAAGAAGAATGAAAGATGCACCGGCTATTGGCCAAGATTCTTTGCCAGGGGCATCCACAAGCCATAAATAAAAACCTTTGTCTTTATCCCAGTTCGCAAAAGCTGCCGCCGCTTTGAAAGATTCAAAAGATGGTATTACAAAATTACCTTCTCTGTTTTCCAATAAAACGTAAGTTAATTTATTATTTTTTGCGTAGGCAAACTCAACATATCCTATAGAATTTCTAACTCTTTTCACATAGTTTGCCACACCTTCATTCCCTTTACCACCAATACCAACAGGCCAGTTTACCGATTTACCATCCCCCACTTTCTCTTGCCACTCTTTTGAAACAGTGGAAAGAAATTTTGTAAAAATTGCAGTAGTACCTGAACCATCTGACCTATGAATCACTGTTATACCAGCATCCGGTAATTTTAATCCAGGGTTTAGTTTCTGAATTTCAGGAGCATTCCACTTTTTTATTTTTCCAAGAAAAATATCAGCAAGAACTTCCCTTGAAATTTTCAACTGTCCAGATTTTACCCCCTTTATATTTACAATAAGCACAACTCCACCAATAATTGCTGGAAATTGATATAGCTTATACTCTTCTAATTTTTCTGGAGTCAAAGGAGCATCACTAGCACCAAAATCTACTGTCCTGTTTTTTATTTGTCTTACTCCACCACCTGAGCCTATGGATTGATAGTTTAGCTTGATACCCGTTGTTTTGTAGTACATGTAAGCCCAAGCACTATACACGGGATATGGAAATGTGGCTCCTGCACCATTAATTGTTTTTCCACCTGCCACAGCAAAAGATACCATGAACATAAAGCTCAAGACACTCAAAAATAGCTTCTTAAACATAATTTACCCCCTAATTTTTTCCCTGAGCGTTAATTAAACAATCTTTGTTAGAAAAATTGCAACTTTTTGTAAAAATTTTGTAAAATATGATTTATTTTTTCATCAGTTTTATTATCTTAGCATCCATGTTTTTACCTATTACAAAAGAAGAGCTGAAAAAGCTTGGCTGGAAAAATCTTGATATCATATTTGTCACAGGTGATGCATATATTGATTCACCTTATATTGGTGTGGCACTCTTGGGAAAGTTGCTTGTTAAAAATGGATTCAAAGTGGGAATTATCTCCCAACCAGATTTAAAATCATCTCATGATATCTTAAGGCTTGGTACACCAAGGCTTTTCTGGGGAGTTACTGCTGGAAGTATTGATTCAATGGTGGCAAACTACACTCCTCTGAAAAAAAGAAGAAAGTCGGATGACTTCACACCTGGCGGTAAAAACAATAGAAGGCCTGACAGAGCCACCATTAGATATGTAAACCTTATTAAACAGTATGATAAAACAAAAAAGCCCATCGTCATAGGTGGTATTGAAGCAAGTCTAAGAAGAATAGCTCACTACGATTACTGGGATGATAGTATCAGACGCTCCATACTTTTTGATTCTAAGGCAGATATCCTAGTATACGGAATGGGAGAAAAGACCATATTAGAGCTTGCAAAACGATTTGCTAAAAACGATGATTATAAAGATGTAAGAGGAATCTGTTACATATCTAAAGAAACTATCCATGACTTTACAAAATTACCTTCCTTTGAACAAGTAACCACTAATAAAAACCACTTTATTGAGATGATGAAAATATTTTATGAGAATCAGGATCCTGTCAATGCAAATGGTTTAATCCAGCAATATGACAGCAGACTTTTAATTCACAATCCACCACAATGGCTACCCAATGAAAAGGAACTTGATTCTTATTATGAGCTTGATTTTGAATATGATGTTCACCCTTATCTAAAAAAACAAGGTGAAGTAAAAGCTATTCATACTATTAAAAATTCTATCACCATAAATAGAGGTTGTTTTGGTGAGTGCAACTTTTGTGCAATTGCCGTTCATCAGGGCACTCGCGTGGTAAGTCGTAGCATACCATCCATCATAAAAGAAGTGGAGCGTTTGAAAAAAACACCTTATTTCAAAGGGATTATAAATGATCTTGGTGGCCCCACTGCAAATATGTATGGATACGAATGTGATAAGAAACAAAAATTTGGAAAATGCAAACATAAAAGATGCATATTTCCAGATGTTTGCGACAAAATGACCATATCACACGAAAAACTAATCACCCTCATGCGAAAAGTAAGAGAAATTGATGGGGTAAAAAGGGTTTTTATTCAATCAGGACTTAGGTATGATCTAATTTTAAAGGATAAACTTTTCGGTGACAAATATCTCGAAGAGCTAATCAGATATCATATCTCCGGACAGCTAAAAATTGCTCCAGAACATCTTGAAAATGATGTCTTAGCTCTTATGGGTAAACCTTCAAACAAAATCCTTGGAGAATTTGTAAAAAAATTTTACGCTAAAAACAGAGAGCTTGGTAAAAAACAATTTCTGACATACTACATCATTGTGGCTCATCCTGGATGCTCTTTTGCAAATACAAAGAAACTTAAAAATAAACTTTTATCCACAATAAGAACAATCCCAGAGCAGATTCAAATCTTTACCCCTTTACCTCTCACATGGTCATCTGTCATGTATTATACTGAAAAAGACCCATTCACAGGGAAAAAAATCTATGTAGAAAAGAATCTAAAAAAGAAAGCACAACAAAAAAACTATCTCCTAATGAATAAGCAAAAAAGCAACCAACGTTAACCTTCCCATAAAATATATTTCAATGGTCGTTTTAAACTGGCATCGCCCCAATGTAAATAAAGGGTAGTAAGAGTAGTATGGGTTATATGGGTAGTATGGGTTGAAGATGTAAAAGAGAAAATAGGGAGATAGGGAAGTAGGGAAAGTTCAAAGTTTTCACGTTTACACGTTCGCACGTTCTAACATTTTCTTAAATCTTGAATCGGTAATCGTAAAACGTGAAACGTGATGGGGAAAGCGTGTAAGTGTAGGTGTAGGCGTGACACGTAATCAATAGGGTGAGCCTTACCTCTTTATTATTAACCTAAGCCTTAACCTTGAACGTTGAACCTTGAACTTCCATCCCTACAATCCTTGTTGACAATAGGGGGTTACTTTGTTAATACATCAGCTAACTTTAAATTGGGGTGAAATATGGAGAAATTAAGTATCAACGAACTAAAAGAACTTGAAAAATTATCAATTCTTTGCAGAGGTGATATTCTTAAAATGACCACCCTTGCAGGCAGTGGTCATCCAGGTGGTTCTCTGTCATCCATAGATATGTATCTTACAGTATATAAAATGGCCAATATATCTCCTGATAATTATAAGTCACTTGACAGGGATAGAATAATAGTTTCTCATGGCCACACCTCGCCTGGAGTTTATTCTGTCCTTGGCAGAAATGGTTTTTTTGATATCGATGAAGCAATAGCTTATTTCAGACTTGCTGGTAGCATCTTTGAAGGACACATTGAAAGGATGGTGCCAGGAGTTGAATGGACAACAGGTAATTTAGGTCAGGGTTTATCTGCAGCCTGCGGAATGGCTCTTGCAGCAAAATATTTCAGTAAAAGCTACAATGTTTACTGCTTTATGGGGGATGGAGAACAGCAAAAAGGACAAATTTCGGAGGCAAGAAGATTTGCAATTAAGTATAGGCTTAACAACCTGATTGCTTTTGTGGATTATAATAGGCTCCAAATAAGTGGAAATATTGCTGATGTAATGCCTCAAAATATTAAGGATGAATACATTGCCGATGGTTGGGCTGTATTAGAAATTGATGGACACAATTTCGAGGAAATTTCCAGGGCAATAATTGAAGCAAACAAGATTGAAAGACCAGTACTCATTTTAGCACATACCATTATGGGTAAAGGCGTTTCTTTCATGGAAAATAAAGAGGTTTACCATGGAAAAGCTTTATCAGAAGAACAACTAGATGAAGCTTTAAAAGAACTTGGCATTGAAAATGACCTAGAAAAATATAAAAAAATGCGTGCAAATTTTTCCTTTGATGAAACAAAACATGAAATCTTCAGATATGAAATAAATATAGATACAGGTATTCCTAAAACATACGGAGTAAAAGTAAAAACTGATAACAGAAGTGCCTTTGGTGCTGCCATCACCGACCTTGTGCAATTAAACAGTTTAAAAAGTGATTCAAATCCTATTTTAGTGTTTGACTGTGACCTTGCTGGCTCAGTAAAAACAGACAAAGTAGCTGCCGACTTTAAAGAGTATTTCTATGAATCTGGAATTCAGGAGCATCACACAGCCACCTGTGCAGGTGCTGCTAGTGTCAACGGTATAGTATCCTTTTTCGCCGATTTTGGTGTATTTGGAATTGACGAAACATATAATCAACAAAGATTGAACGATATAAATGATACCAACTTAAAAGTTGTAACAACTCACGTAGGAATAGATGTTGGTGAAGATGGTAAAACTCACCAATGTATCGACTATATCGGAGTAATGAGAAATTTATATGGTTTCAAAGTAATAGTTCCAGCAGATCCAAATCAAACAGATAGGGCAGTAAGATACGCTGCAAGCAAATATGGAAACTTTCTCATTTCTATGGGTAGATCAAAAACAGCTGTCATACCTGATGAAAATGGAAAGCCCTTTTTTGGAGAAGATTACGTTTTTGAGTACGGTAAAATAGATATAATCAGAGATGGTGAAATCCCTCTTCTCAGCTATGGCTCCATGCTTCAGAGAGGTTTAGAAGTTGTGGAAATTTTGAAAAATGAAGGACTAAATCTTGCTCTTCTTAATGTATCCTGTCCATTTCATCTTGACAAAGACACCTTGCTAAAATTCAAAGATTCAAAAATATGGTTTACATATGAAGATCATAATGTAAACAGTGGGCTTGGTGCCATTATTGCTGATTTCATTGCTACAAATGGATTAGGGATAAAGCTCGTAAAATTTGGTATAAAAAATTACTCCTACTCTGGCAAACCCGACAATATATTCAGTCTAATAGGTTTATCACCAAAAGCTATTGCTGCTGATATTAAATCTTATCTTTAAGAAAAAAGGGGGCTCTTCCCCCTTTTTCTTCATTAATTCAATCTTAAAGTTGATAAAAATCAAATGATTTGATATATTTCAAAAATGAACGAAATAAATAAACTCGCCGAAAAAATAAAAAATTCAAAAAATATAGTTGTTTTTACCGGTGCTGGAATCAGTACAGAGAGTGGTATTCCTGATTTTAGATCGCCTAAAACAGGTCTATGGAATAAATATTCTGATCTAGATTTTATTACCATTGATGGATTTAAACGCAATCCTGATAAATTTTACGATTTTGCTCTGGAAACCTTCGATATAATATTTAAAGCAAACCCTAATGATGCCCATTATTTTATAGCAAACCTAGAAAAAAAAGGAAAAGTCAAGGCAGTAATTACTCAGAATATCGATGGACTACATCAAAAGGCAGGCTCTAAAAATGTCCTTCAACTTCACGGTGATTTGACAAAATCGATATGTTTAAGTTGTAATGTACAGTTTTCCACAAGAAGAATGTTTGAAATTGCTAAAAAATTAAAGGCAGCACCAAAATGTCCACAATGTGGCGGCATTATCAAACCTAACGTGGTGTTTTTCGGCGAATCATTACCAGCAGATATACTAGAAGAATCCATAACTTATTCAAAAAACTGTGATCTTTTCATAGTAATGGGCTCTTCTCTTGTGGTAATGCCTGCAGCCCTCTTACCTGGTTATGCCAAAGAAGCCGGTGCAACTGTTGTAATTCTTAATAAAACTCCAACACCTTACGATTCTCTTGCAGATATTGTGATTAATGATACATTAAGTAAAATTGTAAAAGAACTGGAAGAGGTGATGGATGGATAAACTTTGGGCGCCCTGGAGAATGAAATATATATCAGGTGCACACAAAGATGAAGGATGCATATTTTGCACAAAACCAAAGGAAAATAATGATAGAGATAATCTTATTTTATATCGTGGTAAACATGCATTTGTTATGATGAATCTGTTTCCATACAACAATGGACACCTTATGGTAGCTCCTTACAAACATACTGGCAACATTGAGGATCTAGATGATAATGAGCTTCTTGATATGATGCATTTGGTTCAAAAAAGTATAAAAGCCATAAAAAAATGTATGCGTCCGGACGGTTTTAATACAGGATTTAATATTGGTAGAGCTGCAGGAGCCGGTATTGAAGCTCATGTACATTTTCACATTGTTCCAAGATGGGTAGGTGATACCAACTTTATGCCCACATTGGCAGGTACCAAGGTTATTTCCGAGCACATCCTTGATACATATGATAAAATTTATAAAGAAATACATTTGGAGGATATATGAAAACACTTAGCACGATTATAAAAACTGTTATTATTGCATTAATTGCTCTCTTTGCTGCTTTCAATATGCAATCAGTGGATATAAAGTATTTTTTTAACAAACCTCCCATTCAATTACCATTTTTCTTCGTAGTACTTGCCGCTTTTATTCTTGGCGTAGTCATTTCGGCTTTTATAGCATTTACTGAAAAGCTAAAATTGAAAAAAGAGATTAACTCTTTAAAAAAAGTGAACAAAGAATTGGAAAAAGAGATTGTTAGATTAAAAAACCTGCCTTTAAGCAAAAAAGAAGAGGAGTAACTTCTTTAAATAATGATTTTAAAAAATTTTTTAAAAAGTTTGAGGAATAAAGTGGATGATAAAAGCAAAAAATCTTTCTTAAAAGGCTTTGGATACCTGATCAATCAAGAGTATGACAAAGCCTTAGATGAGCTAAAAGAGGTTGTCAAAAACAACACCCATATGGTGGAAATGTATGTTGCTTTAGGAACCCTTTTTAGAAACAAAGGGGAGTATTTAAAAGCTATTCATATCCACGAAAGTGCTGTGGGTGAAAAAGATTTAAAAGAAGATTTAAAAAAACAAATTTTGCACGAACTGGTCTTGGATTATAAACTTTCAGGACAATTTGAAAAAGCCATTTATTATCTAAATACACTTTTAAAAATCGACAAATCTCCAGTTTTATATAAATTGATGGCTACCCTTCTTTTCGAAAAAGGGGAATATGAAAATGCCATAAAATTTTATTTGAAATATGCAAAACTTTCCAAGAAGAATGTGAGTAGAGAAATTGCTTATTGCTATTTTAAAATTGCAGAGAAAATCTCTGATCCTAAAGGGAAAATCAAACAACTGAAAAAATCCGTAAACTACTTTTCAAATTTTAGACTTGCAAATTACGAACTTCTTAAGATTTACAAAGAAATTAAGAATGATAAACTTCTGTTTAACCAACTGAGTTGGATTATCGATAATGATATTTTCCTCAAAAAAGAGGACATCAACCTTGTTTCAAATATCTATTTTGACAAAGAAAAACTTGAGGAATTTGTAAAGAAATGTATTGGTAAAGTTTCGACTAAAAATGAAAACCCTATTTACTATATATTCTTATCCGAATATTTTAGTAAAACAGGGGATACTCAAAAAGCCATTTCCATTTTAAAAGATTTTTTGAAAGAAAAAAAGAAAGTCATTGTGGCTAAACAGTATATTCTACTAAAAGATGATGAAGTTTTAACAAATCTGTTTGAAGAATATCTTTACATTTGCAATAAATGCAACGAACCTTTCAATGAATATTATGATATATGTCCTAGATGTAATTCAATCCAAACATTATACTTTAAATAATTAGTACTTAAAAAGCGCTAATTATTTAAATGATTTCAAAGTTGTCAGATTTTCTGGTGTCACCCCATTTTTTGCAAAAAGCATTGTTAAAGGTGTTTAGACATTTTCTTTTATTAGAAAATATATATTTTATATTAATCAACAAGTTGTTACAAGCTTTGAAATCAAAAAATGGAGTAACACCACCAGATTTTAATTTGACAATATATACTGTTGAATTATAAATGAATAAAAATATTTAGTTTAATTTTTTAACTTAAAAATTGTTAAGGTCAAATATTGAATATGCTTTGTGGAGATCAAGGGTGTAACCCCCAACTTATTGTTTAGAAAGGAATTTTTCATAAAAAGCCAGTTAATTTAAACCATCTTACAAAGAAAGGAGTGTACAAATAGCAACAACAATGAGTAAAAAAAACGTAAAACTTACCCCAATGATGAAACAATACTACGAGATAAAGGAACAGTATCCAGATTGCATACTGTTTTTCAGGATGGGGGACTTTTATGAAATGTTTGAGGATGATGCCATAGAGGCATCAAAAATCCTTGGAATTGCCCTCACATCCAGAAACAAAAATGATGAAAATCCCATTCCCATGTGCGGTATCCCATATCACTCATATCAAAGTTATCTCGACAAACTGATTAGTGCAGGGAAAAAGGTAGCCATTTGTGAGCAGCTTGAAGATCCCGCAACAGCAAAAGGGATTGTAAAACGAGGTGTCATCAGAGTAGTAACCCCTGCCACTGTCATAGAAGAAGAATCAATAAAAAGTGCCGACTACAATTTTCTTTTATCCTTTTATAAGGATAAAGATAACTACTATGTTGCCCTTGTAGATACATCTACCGGTGATCTGTTTATAACTTTCGGTAATAACCTGGAAAATCTTATAGAAAAGTGGTCTCCAAAAGAGATTATAGGCAACGAACTTTTAAATAATTCAAAAATTAACTCGCAAAAAGTCAACTATTCTGTATTTGAAAAAACAGTTGAATCTACCTTATGCGATCACTTCAAAGTAGGAAGTTTAACATCCCTCGGATTAGATAACATAAAATTTGCTATACCCATCTATTTTGCGATCAAATATTTTGATGAACTTCTTCTTGATGTAACCATAAAACCACCTGTTTTACTCACAGTAGAAGATGAACTTTATCTTGATTCTGTAGCAGTAAATACACTTGAGCTTGTAAAAAATCAAAGAGATGGCTCTGTAAAAAATACCCTTTTTGAGCTGTTAAACTTCTGCAAAACAGCCATGGGGGAACGTTTACTGAAATTATCCATATTACGCCCCTCAAAAAATCTTCAACTGATTAGATGGCGACAGGATATAATAGAAGCATTTATATTCAACCAAGAATTAAAGTCAAAACTGCAGGAGTTATTATCAAAAGTTTATGACCTTGAGCGCATTGCATCAAGACTAACGGCAAAAAGATCCAATGCTAGAGATCTCATCTGGATAAAAAATTCCATAGAAATTTTACCCGCCTTAAAAGAGGCTTTGCTCTCTTCAAATCATCCTGTTCTAAAAGATTTTGGCGAGCAATTTGATACTCTGGAGGATATTTTCAATCTTATAGATAAAAGTATTGTGGATGATCCCCCCTTTCTCATTACAAGCGGTGGATTAATAAAAAAAGGATTTAACAACCTCATAGATGAATTTCGCGAAATCAAAGAGAACAGCACCATTTTACTTGCAAAACTTGAGCAAAAAGAAAGAGAAAAAACAGGTATAACCAATCTTAAGGTAAAATATAATAAGGTTTTTGGCTACTACATAGAAGTCTCCAAATCACACCTTTCAAAAGTGCCTCCATATTTTATTAGAAAACAGACTCTTGTAAATGCGGAGCGTTTCATCACCGACGAATTAAAGGAGCTTGAAATAAAAATTATGGAAGCAGACACAAGATTAAATGAACTGGAGTACGAACAATTTTTAAAAATCAGAGAAACAGTAGAACAAAATGTGGCAAGACTGAGAAATCAAGCTTCTTTAATTGCAAACCTTGACATGCTCCTTTCCCTTGCTCATTCAGCCGTAAAATACAATTATGTGCGCCCGGTTGTTGATGAAACGGACGAATTAAAGATTATAGAAGGTCGTCATCCGGTGATAGAGCAAAGAACAGATGAGCCTTTTGTTCCAAACGATATCTTTCTAAATACTGATAAAAATAGGCTTTTGATAATCACAGGTCCAAATATGGCAGGTAAAAGTACGTATCTACGTATGACGGCTCTTATCACCATTATGGCACATATGGGGAGTTTTATACCGGCAAAAGAAGCAAAAATAGGACTTGTGGATAGAATCTTTACAAGGATAGGCGCAAGTGACAATCTCGCCAAAGGGGAATCCACATTTATGGTGGAAATGGTGGAAACGGCAAATATATTGGGAAATGCCTCTTCAAACTCGCTCATAATACTTGATGAAATCGGTCGAGGCACATCTACCTTTGACGGACTTTCCATAGCATGGGCAGTGGCTGAATACATCGCAAAAAATTTGAAAGCCAAAACTCTTTTTGCCACCCATTATCACGAATTGACCGATATTGCTCTCACCACCGATGGTGTAAAAAACTACACAATTGACGTAAAAGAGTGGAAAGATGAAATAATATTCTTAAGAAAAATAATTCCAGGCTCTGCAGATAGAAGTTATGGTATTCATGTGGCCAAACTTGCAGGACTGCCGGAAGAAGTGGTAAATCGCAGCAATGAAATATTAAAACAACTTGAAAAAAATGAATTCAGCATAGACGGATTACCCAAAATTGCAAAAAGGGAAGAAATTATTATAAAAGAACCGATACTTATTTTTGAAGAGAGTCCTGTCATTGAAGAATTAAGAAAAATAGATATAAATAGTATCACACCCCTTGAAGCATTAAATATTTTGAATAAGCTGAAAGAGATGCTCGATGAATCATAGCATAACGATTTTGAAATTTGCCATATTAAACCCTTTTTTTACACTAAATTTTCTGTTTGCTTACATTCCTATATGGGTCCCTTTCGTCTTGCTCTCTGAAAAAAAGCTAAATTTTTCACTATTTGCCACTATGCTAATTTTGATAGGACTTGCAAAGGCGTATATCTTTTCTTACCCTTTTAAAATAAACCCTTTTTCTCTCTTCTTTAAAAAGGTAGGAAAATTCTTTTTCATTTTGTTTTTACTGCTATTTTTGCCTTTGTTTACTCTTTCCTTATATTTTTCCTTTTACCTATTTGATAATCTGTTCCCTATAATTCTTTTATCATTTTTCACCTTTCTGTTGCTATTATTTATCTTCAAATGGAAGCTATCAAATTTTCAACCGTTCAAGATATTGTTAAACAACCTGTTTTGGTTAATAATCATTTTTTCACAAAATATACAAATTAAAATTTCTTTAATAATTTTGTTCTTCTTTATTTCTATTATGCATTACAAAAACAAAATGGAGCCTGTAATATGAGTTAGCATTTTAAATGCTAACAATAATTTCAAAAAATCAATAAACAAATTGCTTTTTTTGTCAAACTTTATGAAACTTTGAGTAAAGGTTAAATAAAACTTGCTTTTTTGTTGCAAGGAAATTGAAACCGTTTTACCATTGAAGGGTAGGGGGCAAAGCCTCCTGAGTTTTGCGTGAAAGGAGTTATTGGACACTATGATAATTTATGGTAAAAACCCTGTAAAAGAAGCTTTGAAAATCAAAAAAGTAAAAAAGCTTATTTTCAGAGACGAAATTTGTTTAAAATTTGATGAAAATATCCCTTACGAAATTTTACCCGCAGCAATTTTTGATAAAAAATTCCCTAAATCTGCCCAATCTGTGGCAGCAGAAATCTCTTTTAGATATTACGATTTTGATGAAGTATATGATGACTTGATTCTAGAAAAAAATATAGCTGTCCTTGATCAGATTCAGGATCCACAAAATTTCGGTGCTATCATAAGAGCAGGCCATTGCTTCGGTATAACCTATTTTATTGTGGCAAAAAATAATCAATGCCCTGTCACTGCAGCCGTTTTTAAAGCAAGTGCAGGCAGTCTTATCTATTCCAGAATCGTCCAGGTTACTAATATTGCAAGAACCCTTGATAGATTGCTTGAGGTGGGATTTTTTATTTCAGCTGCTGATGTGGATGGCAAAAAAACACTCTCAGAAATTTATACCACTGAGCGAAATTGCATCATTTTAGGCTCGGAAGAAAAAGGGATCAGACCCAATGTCTTAAAACGTGCGCACACCACATTTAAAATTGAGATGGACGGTAAAATCGACTCACTCAATGTCTCTCAGTCATCAGCCATTGTCTTTTATCACTTTTTCAAGGGGAAACAATGAATCTGAAAGAGACACTTGTCAAATGCGGATTCCATGAAATTAATGATTCAATAAATATCCAAAAAACTTTTAAAATTGTAAATAGCTACAAAGGAAATTTTGGCTACATAACAGTTGAAGGAAAAAATTTCAAAACTGTCTTGATAAAAGGAACTTACAAAAACTTTGTTAAGGAGATAAAAGGGGAAAACACTCTTTCAAAAACTTTTTACACAAAGATTGCAGAAATTATCACATCCTTTGAAAGAGACTATTTAGAACACATAGAAATCGATGCAGGAGTTGATGATAAAAATTTATATCTATTACAATGCAAAAGTATTCCAAAGCCATCGATATATTTTGATAAGCGTGATTTTTTACCATTTCCTCCACTTACACATGTAGAATACTCACTTTTTCATGATGGACTTATAAAAGGAAACACTATTTACTCAAACAACTTTTTCTCATATCTGCTACCCGAAACTACATCCCCTTTTTCAGCTTCCCTCTTCAAAATCTTTGAAAATGTCATAAACCCACTTTTTGCAGAAAATGATATAAAAACTTTTGAGCCTTCCATAAAACACATATTTGGAAAACCCTTTATAAATATGAATAATCTTGACATGATTTTTAGAACGTTAAAAGGAAATGACCATTTCTATCTGCTAAATTATGCACCCCATCTTTTTCTAAAACTGAAAAAAATAAAATTCAAAGAGTATGATCTTTCTATGATAAAGGATATAAACTTTGAAAGTTACTTTAATGATGCAAAGGCCTCCCTCGATGAGCTAAATTTTGAAAATTTTCTTGATACTTTATTCACTGCCATTGCCAATTTATCTGCTATTTTCTTTATTTTCTTTTTCAGATTCAACAATGCCTTTGCAACCCTTTACAAAATCCAACCTGATATTTCAAAAATTTTAAAAGTGATTTATCTTTCAAGAGAATCAACTTTGCTATTCAGTAATCAAAATCTCTATCCATTTTTTGATTTTTCCTATGAAAGAATCAATTTTTCTAAGCTATATGAAAAAAACTCATTTGATTTGGATACACTTTTAAAAGAGTACTTTCCTAAAATTGCATTAATTTTGAAAAAAAAGAAACTTATGCAGGCAATCTCAGAAATTCATGAACTCCTTGATATAAAGGATAAAACAATTCTTTTTGCCAATGATGTCTTAGATAAGGTAAAAAATATCATTGAAAGCAAAAAAGATGAACTCGTAGAAAATCATAAACTAAAAAAGGGAATCTCCCCATATAATTTCGATTTCAAAGAATTTTTTGACATCTATAGTGATAATTTTTATGCCAATTATTTGTTTAATTACTGTTTCAAAATATGGCAGTTTGAAAGATATTCCATGCAAATAGTTCCAAATGAAATTTATGAAGAAGATATTCCACAAATCCACAATATAGTCACAAATATGATTTCAAAAATCAAAGAAACAACCACCTTTTCCACTTTAATTTTCTTTGAAAAGGAAATTTCTGGGAAAGTTTCTTATCTAAAAGGCGTTAATGACGAACCTGACACAGATTTCATCTTTTCAAAAGCCATTCCATTACCTCTATTACTCAAAGCCACTAAAGCAAAGGGTATAATTGTGGAATCAGCACCCATTTATTCATATCTCATGGAGTATGCAGCATTAACCGATACTCCAATAATTACAGGAATGAGGTTTGCTCCATTATTTTTTGGCGATTCTGCACTGCAGCTTAAAAATGGTATTTTGACTGTGGGAAAAAATAATTGATGTGTTTTATAAATGAAAACTATGAAAAAGTAGCTGATTGCATGCAAAAGAGAGAAACCCAGACGGTATTTGAAGAGCTTAAAAAGGAAAGAAAATCAAAGATTTCTGGTATGATCGCCGGCAATATAATCGGAGATATGCTTGGAATCACCCAAGAAGGCAGTTTTGGTGTGCTAAAACCATACCCTCCGGTCAAACTTGAAGGTGAGTTTCAGAAAAACATCATAGGTGGCGGGCACCTAAACTTGAATCCAGGTGAATGGAGCGATGATACAGCTATGCTACTTGCCCTTGCCACTTCTTTATCCGAAAAGGGTAAGGTTGATAAAGAAAACGAACGAACTCACTATCTGAAATGGTTTTATAATGGCACATACTCTGCCACAGGCGAGGCTATAGGAATTGGAAGGACAACCTATACAGCATTAAAAACAGGTGTCGCACCAAAGGATAGACTATCAAACGGTAATGGTGCCTTAATGCGCTCATCTATTATTACCGTTTATTATCTAGATAAAACAGATAAGGAGTTAATAGAAGCATCAGCTGAATCTGCATCTGTAACTCATGCTCACCCCATAGCCTTATTCACAAACAGTATCTATAATCTGCTTCTTAAATATATTATCAACAATCACTCCTTATCTGATGCCCTTTTCAAAATAAAGGAACAATTTATAAACTTGATTGAAGACATTAACCAAATTTTTGAAAAACCTTCCATTTACATTACAACACCATACTGCGTTACTACGTTGCAGACAGCCATCTGGATCAATATGGAATCAAGTTGCTTTGAAGAAGCTATTCTAAAGGCCATCAATATTGGTGGTGATAGTGATACCATAGGTGCTGTTACAGGAGCAATAGCAGGTGCCATATATGGCATTGATAACATTCCTGATCGCTTTTTAAAATATGTTTACAATACTACAATAATAAATTACAATAGTATTAATCAATTCTTAGGATAATTAATGCATGCGTTAATACCAAAAATAAAAAGTAAGTTACACACCAATAGAAGCAGGTATTTAAAAAAATTATCACAACATGAATGTTGTATTGTCCACATAGATATAAATAATTTTTCATTTTTGGGATTTAAATATGGATTTAATATTACTAATAAACTATTGGAAATAGTATCCGAACGTCTTTTATCTAACCTTACAGATGAAGATTTTGTTGAAAACATCTATGCTGATGATTTTATACTCTTTTTAAAAGGTAACAAAAATAATTGCATAGAGAAATTAAAATATTTGAAAGAAGAGCTTGATAAACCCATATTCTTAAGCGAAAATTTAAAGATTAAACTTTATTATAGAATTGCAGTAATTCACTATCCAAATGATATTCAGAATTTAAATGAAGCTATTGACTATTTAATTATGTTTTCAAGATTCATTAAATCAAAGGAATTAGAAGGTATTTATTATTTTGACAAAACAGAATCTCCTATATTTGAAAAACTAAAAACATTTATCGATTTCATTTACGATGTAAACTTTGACAAACACCTTGTACCAGCATTTCAGGGGATTTATGATTTAAATTCAAACAAGATTTTTGGTTATGAGGTTTTAACAAGAGTTTGTCATAACAATAAAATTTATGACGCATCTCAACTTATAGATATTTTTACATATTTTAAAATTAACATGAAAAGTGATGAGGTAATAATCAATAAAGCACTCCAATATAAAATTGATACAAACGACCATAGAATCTATTTTTTCAACATAGTCCCTGAATATTTTTACCAATATGTTGATATGATTACTTCAATTCTTGATACTTATAAAAATAAAGGGCTTAACACTAGTGAAATTTGTATTGAATTAACAGAAATATCCGAACTTGCAAAGTTCGATGAAATTAATAAAACTTTCAGGCAATTAAAAAAACAATATAATTTAATGTTTGCCATAGACGACTTTGGATCAGGTTATTCAAATTTAAACGTTTTTACATCTCTTCAAATTGATTTTCTAAAAATAGATAAGGAGTTAATAGAAAATGTCAAAAATAATCCAATTACAGGATACCTTTTAAAGTCTATAACAGAACTTTCACTATTTAGAAATATCGCGATAATTGGTGAAGGTATAGATTCAGCTGAAAAACTCAGACTTATCAACAAATTGGGATTTGATTATGCTCAAGGGTTTTATCTCTCAAAACCTGAAGTACCAAAAAAGTTTTTAACCTGATTTACGATTATTTAAAAATCTTACAATGATAAAAATAACCAAAGAAAACATTATCATGGCTGCTGCAACAGGTGCAGAATATTTTAGTCCAAAATTATTGAACCTGTCGTATATCAAAACAGGTGCTATCATAGGATGATAAGCAATTATCACAACAGCACCAAACTCACCAAGCCCCCTTGCCCACATCATAAGCATTCCATTTACAATGTCCCTTCTAGCATTAGGTAGTACAACTCTTACGAAGGCGGAAAACCAGCTTGCACCAAGCGTCCTTGCCACATACTCATACTTCACATCAACCTTTTTAAACCCTTCTTTTGCCCCATTAATCAGATAAGTGGCAGACAAAAACATCATGCCAAACATAATCCCTATTTTACTATCAATCATCTGTATTCCCAAAAAATCAAAAACCTTAGCAAAAAATCCGCTATTAAAGGCTACAAGTAACGCAATCCCTGCAGCCGTGTGTGGTATCATTGTGGGAATATCGATAACCCCTTCAATAACCGATTTACCAAAAAAATCATATCTTGCAATTATATATGCAAGGGGTACTCCAGTAAAAAATACAAAAAGAGTGGCATAAAAAGAGACTTTAAAGGTTAAAACAATGGAATCAAATACCTCTTTTTCTGAGATAGTCTTAATAATTTTAAAAAAACCGTTGGTGTAAAACAGCTTGACTACTGGAAAAGCAAGAAAAAAAACAATAACCGCACTAAATATGATAAAAACAGCTTTATTAATCTTCAATTTCATTTCTCTCTTTCAAAAAGGATATATCTTTTCTTTCAAAATTTATAAAAACCTCATCCCCTTCTGCAATATTTGAATTCATTAAATCACCATTAACCTTCACAAACAGTTTCGATCTGCCATAACTTAAATAAATCTTTTTATGATCGATAAAAGGAACAACTTCATCTACTACACATTTAATGGAAATCTCTTTTTCAGGATTTTTACCAAGAACAATTTGTGTGGGATCAACTGTAAAATACCCTTTCATCCTCTTATCAATCAATGATGATGGCAGAATATTTTTAAAACCTAAAAATTTTGCTGTCTCCAGATACTTCGGTCTATTTAAAATCTCATGTGCATCTCCATATTCAACTATTCTTCCATCCAAAATTACTGCCATCTTATCGGCCAGATATGCCGCTTCTCTGAAATTGTGAGTCACATGAATCACCGAAATACCATATTTTGGTACAATTTTTTTCAAATATTCCATAATTTCATAACGAAATGAAGGATCAATTGCACTGAGAGGCTCATCAAGTAGAAGCATTTTAGGTTTTGACATCAATGCTCTTGCTATGGCAACCCTCTGCTTTTCCCCTCCACTAAGGTGTTGAACATCTCTATTCAATAAACTTTCAAGTTGTAAAAATTCCACAATTTCATCAAAAATATCTTTAAATTTTTTGGTTTTTCTATATCTAACGGAAAAAAGAATATTTTCTTTTACTTTTAGATTGGGAAATAGTGCAAAATCCTGATATACAAAACCAAAACCTCTTTTTTCGGGAGCAAGATTTGTGATTTTTTCACCTTTAAAATAAATCTCCCCCCCTTTCACTCTATTAAAACCTGCAATCGTTTCCAGAAGCATTGTTTTGCCACTGCCCGTTTTTCCGAGCAGGACAAAATACTCATTTTCACCAATGGACAGCTTATCAACTTTTAACTCAAAATCCTCTTTTTTTACAAAAAGATTCTCTATAACTAACACATTATTCATCAAACCACACCATTTCTCCAAGCTCAATTAAACTAGCACCGCTTCATTTCTTATTAATAAGTTGTAAAGGTTGTATGAGTAATAAGGGTTGTACAGGCAGTAAGGGTAAATAACCTGAACCTAAGCCTTAACCTAGTTTTTAACATTGAACCTTAAACCCTTTTACGCATCGTTTCACGGTTTACGAATTACGATTTCCGTTTCACTCATCTACCCATCTACTCATTGATGCCAGGTTTATTCACTATTCAAAATACTTGCATCTCCGGTTATCACAGATGGCTCTATAAATTTCTGTCCGTTCCTCTCCATTATCTCTTTCCCTTTTTCAGAAAGCAAAAATTTAATAAATTTTACAGCACCTTCTTTATTTAAAGGCAATTTATCTCCATGTTCTACAATGGTAATACCATAAACCATGGGAGCACCTTTCTTTACAATCCAGGTTCCAGGTTTTTTGCCTGTTATTTTGAATGTTGCACTCTTATAGTAATCAGCCAATTTGCTATCACCAAGAGATACTTCCTTTGGCAATTCTAAAAACTTCAAACCGTGCTGTTTTGCCACCGATTTATAAATAAAGAGGTAATCTATGGCATGAGCTTCAAGCAACCCTAAGAGATCCGTCTCCTTTGGTCTCACAACCACCTTCTTTTTATTTTCCTCTCCATTTTCATAACTTTCACCATATCCAAAAAGTTTCTCAAAAAAACCATTTATTCCATAATATCTTTCAACAAGTTTAGCCACAAGCATGCTCCTATAACCGCATGGATCCAGGTTTGGATTAGAATGCCCAACTTTTACACCTTTTCTTAAAAGAATTTCAGGCCAATTACGGGCATTTATTTCATCGGCATATTTTGATTTTTCCGTATAAGCAATAGCCATTTCGTTGGTAACAAAGTGAATATTAAATTTTGCATACTCTGGAATAAGTAAATTATCGATCACTTTGTAATCTGCACTTGCCATAATGTCTGCCGGTCTTTTAAGTTCTGTGATTTTTCTTGCACAGGCCCTGCTGCCAGCTGCCTCTCTAACCACATCATACTGGGGATATTTCTTCTCAAACTCTTTTTCAAGCTGCGCAAAAGGAACACTAAGACTACCGGCATGAAAAATGATTATTTTCTCCTTGGCAAAACTGATGGCTGAAACTAACAAAAACATTATGAAGACTTTTTTAACCATAAACTATCCTCCCGCTTATTTTAAAATTATATCCGTCTGTGATTGGTAAATTTTTAAATGCTTTCTCTCTGATAAATTCTAGAAAATTTTGAATTTCATGGTTGAAATAAAACTTTTTAAGTAAAATCATATCAAAACGTTCATCAAAGATTTTGACAAAATTCAGATTAAAGAAATTGGCCACCGATTTTGTAGTAATACCAAAAAGCTGTTTATTCTCTTTCACAAGCATCCCCACTTCCAGATGAGTATTCACAACCCTTTCATCAAAAAGATCTATTGGATTTAACCCTTCTTTCTTTATCATTTCATCCTGCAATATCCGGATACCTGATCCCGGTTGTCTTTGAATCAATTTCAATCCATTTTCATAAAACTCTTCTAGATTCTCATATAAACTGTCTGACACAAAACCCACTTCTCTAAAAAACAAATTTACAACTACACATTCATTTGCAATTTTTTTACTTTTTAAATAAGGAATATTAAAATCGTTTTTTTCAAAATCATAAAGATGCGAAAAAGCTATATGAGCCCGCTGATATATTAAATCTTCAATACCATTTTTACTTCCCACATTGCTGTAAAAGATCCTATTCAAAGTTTCTTTGAAATATTTCTCAAAAATAAATGGAAGTAAAAAGTCATCTGATCCTGAAATTAAAATAATTTTCTTTTCCAACAAATTTTTTAAGCTTGTATCAGAAATATTACTAAGAGAACTCAATTTGATATAATCAAGCAACTCTTCTTTTGGAAAAAGCCATTTACCGGTAATTTTCGTAGCAGGCAAAACTCCACTTTGAGCTAAAACGTAAACTTTCTTTTCATTGATATTTAGTAACTCAGCTACCTCTTTTGCAGTTAACAAGTCTTTATTTTCCATAACAATGGATTTATCAGAAAATAATTACTTTTTCAAACAAAAAATAACAATAGTTGATAAACTGAGAGAAATTAAGGAAACGGGAAGGTAGAGAAATAGGAAAATAAGGAAATAAATAAGTGGGAATTAGAGCTTATTGTTCCCTATAGAAGTGGGACAATGTTATAATATAGTGTAAAAAGCGTAAAAAGGGGAGTAAGAGTGATGATTGAAATTTATCTCCTTAACCTCAACCTTAACCTCGAACATTGAACCTTGAACTTTGAACCTCGAACATTGAACCTTGAACTTTGAACCTCGAACATTGAACCTTGAACTTTGAACATTGAACTTTCCATTACCCTTCCTTACTATTTCTCTATCTCCCCTTTTATCTATTTTCCTACTTCTCCATTTAAAATGGATATTCGGTAAGACCTCCATCCACAATTAAAGATGTACCTGTAATATATGAAGCTTCTTTCGAAACGAGGAAATAGGCTGCATCAGCAAATTCTTTTACATCTGCAATTCTTTTTGCAGGAATCATACTGGCAATACTGTCATAAACTTCTTTATATTCTTTATTCTCCCTTTTCATTCTATCTTCAATTAAAAACTTTACTCTATCAGTAAGTGTATAACCAGGTGCAATAGTGTTTACAGTTACACCGAAAGGTGCCACTTTTTTTGCCAAAGATTTCACATAGCTTGTAAGAGCTGCCCTTAAACAGTTTGAAATAAGAAGATTATCAATCGGTTTTTTCACAGAAACGCTTGTGATAACCAGAATTCTTCCATAATTCTTCTTCATCATAATCTTTGCACATTTTTCCATTATTTTTACAGGATTTAAAAATATAGAATCAAAATGGGATTTCCAATCATCGGGTGTAATCTCAAAAACCACTCCAGCTTTAGGACCTGGTGAATTTATTACAAGGATATCAAATTCCTCATTTTCAACAATTTTCAACAAGTTTTCCACATCTTTATCTTCAAAAATATCACATTTAACACCAACGGTGCTTTCTCCTAACTCTTTCTCAACATTAATAATATTTTCATTAGATGATGATGTGAAAAAGGTTTTTATTCCATTTTCTACCAGCTTTTCCACAACAGCTTTTCCAAGCCCTTTACTTCCTGATGTCACAAGTGCTTTATAATTCATAATAACCTCCAAAAAAGTTGACTAATTCCTTTCTTAATGTATAACAGATATACTATGTATAGAGAAATTATCAAAGCTCATGAAAGAATCAAGAGTTTTATAAAAAATATCCCTCTTTATTACTCTAACATTTTCAGTGAGTTAAAAGAGGGTGATATTTATTTAAAACTTGAAAACCTTCAAAGAACAGGTTCATTCAAAATCCGTGGCGCTTTAAACTGTATGCTCAAAAACAGAGAAAAATGCGTAAATGGCGTTATTGCAGCATCTGCTGGTAACCACGCTCAAGGTGTCGCCTTTGGTGCAAAACTTTTAAATATACCAGCCACAATTGTTATGCCTGAGATAACACCTCTGATAAAAGTATTGAATACTTCTAAATATGGAGCAAAGGTTGTTCTACACGGTAAAAGCTATGATGATGCCTATAATAAAGCGGTTGAACTATCCAAAAAAGAGAATCTTTTTCTGATACACCCTTTTGAAGACGAAGATGTCATTGCTGGACAGGGGACTATTGGATACGAAATATTAAATGAACTTTCTGAAATAGACCAGATTTTAGTCCCTATAGGTGGGGGTGGCTTAATTTCTGGCATTGCCACTTATGTAAAGCATGTTAGTCCCAATACAAAAATTATAGGAATACAAGCTGATAATGCAGCAGGTATGTATTATTCCCATATGCGTAAAAAAGTAGTAACACTTTCATCTTCTGCCACCATTGCAGAAGGAATTGCTGTAAAGCGTGTGGGAGATATGACATTTGAAATATGTGAAAGTCACGTCGATGATGTAATTACCGTATCTGACGATGAAATAGCTTATGCTATACTGCAGCTTATTGAACAATCTAAATTGGTTGTTGAAGGAGCCGGTGCAGTAGGTATCGCAGCCATTTTGAGCAATAAAGTTAATGTGAAAAACAAAACAACAGTTGTTATAATCTCCGGTGGAAATATTGATGTGAATTTAATATCACGAATTATAAACAAAGGTATGGTCACCACTGGAAGATACTGTCAGATAACCGTAAATGTGAAGGATGCTCCCGGTTCTTTATCCGCTGTCACAGGAATTATAGCTTCACTTCAGGCAAATATTCTCGATATAAAACATCACAGATTTGACGCAAATCTACCAGTAAACTATACAAAGGTTATTTTTGACCTTGAAACAAAAGGGTTTGACCATATTGAAAAGATCATATCAGAATTAAACAGAGCTGGTTTTGAGGCAAGGGCAAATGGGTAGCGAGAAAATCTGGGAAGAAGTTTTAAAGGAAGCAAAAAATCATCTCTCTGAACAAATTGTTAATACATGGCTTAAACCAATAAAAGTTGGTGAATTGAGGGGTGATTTCATCCAACTCATAGCACCAAATAAATTTTATAAAAACTGGATTGAAACAAAATATCTTCCTTTAATTAAAAAGATTTTCAATGAATCCCTCTCAATTGAAGCACAAACAATTCAAGTAATTACAAAACTATCTGAAAAACAGAAAAAAACAGTCACACATACAGTATCTTCAGCTGTTACGGTAGATGTTTTCACATCCAATTTGAATAAACAATATACTTTTGACAATTTTGTGGTAGGTAATTCCAACAACTTTGCCCATGCAGCATGTCTAGCTGTTTCTGAAGGTTACTTTCATACCTATAATCCACTATTTATTTATGGTGGTGTAGGGCTTGGTAAAACTCACTTAATGCACGCTGTTGGTAATAAACTACTTGAAAAATTTCCAAAATTAAAAGTGCTATATATTTCAAGTGAAAACTTTACAAACGAAATGATTTCATCCTTAAAATCTAAAAAGATGGATGAATTCAGGGAAAAATATCGAAAGATTGATGTACTTTTATTCGATGATGTTCAGTTTTTAGCAGGAAAACAGAGAAGTACAGAAGAGTTTTTCTATACATTCAACTCACTATACGATTCTCAAAAGCAGATAATACTTACATCAGATAAAACCCCAGATGAAATTCCAGAGATGGAAGAAAGGCTAAAGAGTCGTTTTGCCTGGGGCTTAATAGCTGATATTCAACCACCATCTGTAGAAGAGAAAACAGCCATTCTCATGAAGAGGGCAGAGCAAATGAATATCCCTCTTGATGAAAAAGTAGCCCTTTTCATTGCTGAAAATTTGAAAAGTGACAATGTTAGGGAATTGATAGGTGCGTTAATAAGATTATCTGCGTATTCATCATTTAATGGTGAACCAATATCAATTGAACTTGCAAAAAAAACTCTTGATAAGTTCCTGATAAAAAAAGATAAAATAATAACTTTTGATACAATATTGAAAGTCGTTTGTGAATATTTCAATGTAAAATTAAGTGAGTTAAAATCTAAAAAAAGAACTAAAAGCATCGCATATCCAAGGCAGATTGCCATGTATCTTATGAGAGAAAAATTAAACTGTTCACTAAATGAAATCGGTGAGATTTTTGGTGGGAGAGACCATTCCACTGTATTACATTCCATCAATTCTATAGAAAAAAAGATTAAAAAAGAAAAAGAATTAAAAGAAATAATCAAAATCCTTGAAAAAGCGCTTTACGAATAATCGCAAACAATTCTTGAATAATTATCAGGTTTCTCTTTATTTAGAATTTGTGAATTCCTCTTTTAAAAACTAAGATTAAAATTTCAACATTTCATCCAAAGCTATATCTATACAACTTTAATTAGATCAATTAGCAAATAAGTCACTGAAATTATACTCGGCAAATCCTAGTTTTATCGACATTAGGACTTCAAATCTAAGTCGGTCAATATGGAGCATATTGAAAAAACAAAATGTTCAAAATGTTGTGTCAAACGTGTTCACAACTTTGTACATAAATTGTTATGTGGAAAAGTGGATATCTTTCAACATATATAATTCTCTTTTCAACATTTAAAATATAACTTAAGACACTTAAAACTAAAACAAATTTCCACTTGTAAACAATTCCAAAATACTATATTACTATTATTACTATCTTTAAATAAGTTAGGAGAATAATAATGAAGTTCAAATGTTTGAAAAACGATATTGTAAACATAGTTCAATATGCAAATAGTTTCACAACATCTAAAAATATAAGCACAATTCTACAAAATTTATACATAGAAGCTGAAGGAAACGAAATAACCATAAAATCCACAAACTTACAAACTGCATTTACAGGAAGATTTGAAGCCGAAATTGAACAAACAGGTACAACAACAATTCCAGCAAAAAAATTCGCAGAAATTCTAAAAGAGCTTCCAGACGGTAGCATCATAGATGCAGAATTCACTGGATCCAAATTCATTATCAAAAGTGGCAAATCAAAATTTACCCTCTCAACACTGCCACCTGAACACTTTCCAACAATATCAGATATAACTCCAGAATATTTCATAAGACTTAAATCCGAAGAATTGAAAAAAATGCTTGAAAAAATACAATTTTGCATATCAAATGATCATTCAAAACTTGAATATACAGGCGGCCATTTTAAAGTTTTTGGCAATAAACTTGAATTATCAGCAGCTGATTTCCAAAAAATCGGTATAACAGAATCAACATTCGAAGAAGAGTTCTCAGACGAATTTACCATAAACATTCCAAAGAAAACAATTACAGAATTAATAAAACTCCTTGATTTAGACGAATTCGTTTCTATTGAAACAGACAGAAAGCAGGCAATCTTTAATATCGGCAATATAACAATTTTCACAAAACTGATTGAAAAATATATCTCAAGTTTAAACAAACTTTTCAACATTGAATACAAAGTGAGCGTAAGACTTCCTAAAGAGAGAATACTTGATTCTGTCAAAAGGGTTTCAACACTTACAAGTGATATCACCCATGCCGCTGTTTTTTCATTCAACCATAATCAGCTCGATATCTACAGTCTTGAAACAGAATACGGACAAGGTTATGAATCCGTTGATGGTATAGAATACGAAAATGAACCAATGGATATTATCCTTAACACAAAACATGTAATAGACGTACTAAACCATATAGACACAGAATACTTTATAATCAAGCTTGTAGGAAGAAAAAATCCAGTTCTCATTTTTCCAGATGAAGACTGGTATAGATACCTCCTTACGCCAATATCGATAGAACGCAAGCTTTAATGATTTTAAAAGAACTTTATGTAGAAAACGTCAGAAACCATACACAAAAAAAATTTTATTTTGAAAAAAAAAACTACATTGCTGGAATTAACGGAGCAGGTAAAACCAGCATATTAGAAGCAATCTTAGCTTCAATAAGCAGAAAAAGTTTCAGAACCAATAAAATAACTGATATCATCACGTTAAATAAAGAATACTCCATTATAAGCACACTATTTGAAAAACATAATTTAGATCACAAATTTCTTCTCAAAATTGAAAAAAAACAAAAATCACACTTAATGAACGGAAAAAAAATTGAAAAACTACAAGATATAATCTCCGATTTCCCACTTATAGTGCATTCACCATATTACGAAGGATTAACAGACAAAAGTAATAGAAAAAAACTCATATTTATTGACAAAATCTTATTTTTTATAAATAAAGAGTATAGGACTTTGTTAAAAAACCATAACAGACTGATTGAACAAAAAAGAAATCTTTTAATCAATTACAGCGATTATAAAAGTATTAAAATATACAACGAAATGCTTATTGATTTACTAGAGAAAATGTTCAATTACAGACAAAGATTGCTTGATTCAATTAACGAAAAGATAAGAAATTACAACACATTGAAGCATATTAGCTTTAAAATTTTTCAGGAAGATATATCAAAACTTATACAAAAAGAAAAAATTACAAATAAAAACTATCTCAGTTCAAATTCACAAACAATCAAAATTATCAACAAAGATGGTGAAAATGTGGAAAACTTGCTCTCTTTTGGACAGAAAAAAGAACTTTCTATATTTACTGTATATTCATCTCTTAAAGTTATTGAAGAAAACAAAAAAGATGATATAATAGTTCTTTTAGATGACTTTGAAACGGGATTGGATGAAGGGCGAGTAAAAACATTTTATGAGCTTTTTTCTGAAAACCAGCTAATCATAACTGGCGTAGAAAAAAAATACATAAAAAACATAAATTTAATTAATTTATGAAAGGTGAATAATGAAAGAAAAGGGTTACACTGAAAGCAGTATTAAAGTTTTAGAAGGTCTTGAGGCTGTAAGGCAAAGACCTGGTATGTATATTGGATCTGTGGACCACAGAGGTCTACACCATCTCATTTATGAAGTGGTGGATAATTCCATTGATGAAGCTACAGCAGGCTACTGTAAAAACATTTCTGTAACAATCCATATAGACAACAGTGTAACAATCGAAGACGACGGTAGAGGTATTCCTATTGGTATCCACCCCACAATGAGAAAACCCACTGTGGAAGTGGTTATGACCACTTTGCATGCAGGTGGTAAATTTGAAAAAGGTGCGTATTATGCATCTGGTGGTTTGCATGGTGTAGGGGTATCTGTGGTTAATGCTTTAAGTGAATACTTAGAGGTCACTGTAAAAAGAGATGGTGGAGTCTACTACCAAAAGTATGAAAAAGGAAAACCTGTTGCAAAATTTGAACAGATTGGTAAATCTGATAAAACAGGTACTAAAATAAGGTTTAAACCAGATCCAGAAATCTTCGAAGAAATCGAATTTTCCTATGAAATACTACAAAGGAGATTTAGAGAACTTGCTTATCTCAATCCGGGTGTAAGAATTACGTTTACAGATGAAAGGAACGATAAAAAACAGGAATTTTATGCAGAAGGTGGAATTGTAAGCTATGTAAAATATCTAAACAAAAATAAAAACACCCTTTTAAAAGAACCAGTCTATGTCAGTGGCAAATTCGAAGATGTGATGGTGGAGGTAGCATTTACATATAACGATGGATACAGCGAACATATCATATCCTTTGTAAATAACATTCATACAGAAGAAGGTGGAACCCACGAAGTAGGTTTTAAAAATGCATACACAAGAATTTTTAACAATTTTGTTACAAAAAGTGGTATTTTAAAGCAAAAAATTTCTTTAACAGGTGATGATATAAGAGAAGGTCTTTCGGCTATTATATCTGTCAGATTGCATGATCCGATATTTGAGGGTCAAACAAAGGGTAAACTGGGTTCAACTATTGCAAAAACCGCCGTTGAGTCGGTAATGAACAGCTTTTTGCCTGATTTTTTCGAAAAGCATCTCGATTATGCAAAAATAATTTTGGAAAAAGCTATTCAAGCATATAGAGCTAGGGAAGCTGCAAGAAAGGCAAAAGAGCTTACAAGGAGAAAAAATGCCCTTGAGATATCAACCCTGCCAGGAAAACTTGCGGATTGCCAGGAAAGGGATCCTGACAAGGCAGAGCTTTTTATAGTGGAGGGTGATTCTGCTGGAGGTTCTGCAAAACAGTGTAGGGATAGAAGGTTTCAGGCTATATTGCCATTGAAAGGTAAAATATTGAATGTTGAAAAGGCGAGATTTGACAAAATTCTTTCAAATGATGAAATAAAGGCAATAATTACAGCTCTTGGAACAGGAATTGGAAACAAAAGTTTTGACATAAACAAAATCAGGTACAAAAAAATTATTATAATGACAGACGCCGATGTGGACGGAGCTCACATTACCACACTCCTTTTGACATTCTTTTACAGGTATATGAAAGAAATTATTGATAGAGGGTATCTGTATATTGCAAGACCACCTTTGTATAAGATTAAAAAAGGGAAAATGGAAAAATATATCCATGACGAAAGGGAAATGGAAGATTTTGTAATTAAAAATATTGTGGATAATATTGAATTTGAAGGGATACCAAAAACAAGATATTATGAAATTTTAAAAGGGTTGAAGAGATATATCAATATAAGAAGCAAGTATTTAAAGAAAGGATATACCAGAGAACTTGTAAATTCCCTTGCTAGCATTGAAGATTTAGTTAAAGAAAAATTATCTGATAAAATATTTGTGGATACTCTTTTTAATGAGTTAAAAGAAAAAAATCTGTTTGATGGTTATGATAAGGCTTATGTGGATTACAATCCGGAATATGAAAAGTACAATATAATACTGCAAAAAGGTAATGAAAGACTTACAATAAACAGTGAATTTGTGGATTCTCCAGAGTTTAAAGAGTTAAAGAGAAATTTTCTTAAAATAAAGCCATTGGGTAACAGACCGTTTAAAGTAAAAGTTGGTGATGAAATAAAAGTTTTTGATAACTATGATGAAATGATGGAATATTTTGAAATGATAAGTTTAAAAGGGGTTTATGTGCAGAGGTATAAAGGTCTTGGTGAGATGAACCCTCAACAGTTGTGGGAAACAACTGTGGATCCTGAAAGAAGGGTTCTTTATAGAGTAAGGGTTGAGGACGCAGAGGCTGCAGATGAGCTATTTTCCCTGTTAATGGGGGATGTGGTTGCACCAAGAAGAGAGTTTATTGAACAAAATGCTTTAAATGTGAAAAATCTTGATATTTAGAGGGGCTGATGAAGGAAAAAGGTATAATTGATATCAACATAGAAGATTCATTAAAAGATAGTTACCTTGATTATGCAATGAGTGTAATTGTGGGAAGGGCTTTACCTGATGTTAGGGATGGATTAAAGCCTGTCCACAGAAGAGTCCTCTATGCTATGCATGAAATGGGGGTTTTACATAACAAACCGTATAAAAAATCCGCAAGAATCGTAGGGGATGTGATCGGTAAATATCACCCTCATGGTGATGCTGCAGTTTATGATACTCTTGTAAGAATGGCTCAGGATTTTTCTCTCAGGTATCCTTTGGTGGACGGTCAAGGTAACTTTGGTTCAGTGGATGGTGATGCTGCAGCTGCAATGAGATATACTGAAGTGCGGATGACAAAAATTGCCGAGGAGATGCTTGCTGACATCGATAAGGATACAGTTGATTTTGCTCCAAACTATGACGGTTCTTTAAATGAACCTGTGGTTTTGCCTACAAGAATACCTAATTTGCTTATAAACGGCACAAGTGGTATTGCTGTGGGTATGGCCACAAATATACCGCCTCATAACTTGTCAGAAGTAGTTGATGCTCTTGTTTATATGATAGACGAACCTAATTATACCGATGATGATTTGTTAGGTTTTATTAAAGGACCTGATTTTCCAACTTATGGTATTATTTACGGAAAAGATGAGATTATAAAAGCTTATAAAACCGGTAGAGGGGTAATCAAAGTAAGAGCGAGGGTAAAAAAGGAAATAACCACAACAGGTAAGGAATATCTAGTAATCACCGAAATCCCTTATCAAGTAAATAAGGCAAACTTGATTGAAAAGATTGCCACACTGGTTAGGGATAAAAAGATAAGCGGAATTACCGATTTGAGGGATGAATCGGATAGAGATGGTATAAGGGTGGTAATCGAACTGAGAAAAGGAGAAAATCCAGATATTTTAATAAATCATCTTTATAAATACACTCAGATGGAAATTGCCTTTGGAATTAATTTAGTGGCGATTGTGGACAAAAGGCCTAAAACTCTCACCTTAAGAGAGATGCTAGAGCAGTTTTTAAATCACAGAAAGATTGTTGTTATTAGAAGAACTAAGTATCTTCTAAAGAAGGCAGAGGATAGATTACATATCCTTGAAGGGTTGATTATTGCCGTTCAAAACATAGATGAAGTAGTGGCTTTAATAAAATCTTCAAAAGATACTGCTACGGCAAAAGAAAAGCTTATACATAGATTTAATCTTTCAGAAAAGCAGGCTCAAGCGATTCTTGATATGAAACTGCAAAGACTAACAGGACTTGAGATAGAAAAGCTGAACAATGAATATAAAGAGACTTTAAAAAATATTGAGTTTTATAAATCAATTTTGGAAAGCAATAAGGTTTTAATGGGGATAATAAAGGAAGAACTTTTAGAAATTAAGAAAAATTACGGTGATAAAAGAAGGACAGAAATTGTAAGTAGTACCGAAGAGATAAACATAGAGGATCTCATTCCTGATGATGAAGTGGTGGTAACACTTTCTTATCAAGGGTTTATAAAAAGGACACCTTTGACTAATTTCAGGTCTCAAAAAAGAGGTGGCAAAGGTAAAACAGGTGCCGGTAAAGTGAAAGAGGATTTTATTAAAGATATTATTGTAACTACAAATCATTCTACTTTAATGTTTTTTACAAACAAAGGAAGAATTCACTATCTGAAAGTTTACGATTTACCAGAATTAGCAAGAGATGCTAAAGGTAAGTATATTGCAAATATAATAAATCTTGAAAACGATGAAAAAGTAGCTGCAATAATTTCTACAAAGAATTTTGATAAAGAAAACTATATATTTATGTGTACAAAGAAAGGGGTTGTGAAGAAGACTTCATTGGATGCATTCAGTAGTGGAAGAAGTGGTATCATTGCATTGAAGCTGAGGGAAAATGATGAGATTGTGGCAGCGGCTTTGACTTCTAAAGATGATTTTATATTTATTTCCACTAGAAAAGGTAAATGTATTCAATTTAGCAGTAATGAAGTACGTAATATGGGTAGAGTTGCCACAGGTGTGAAAGGTGTAGAGCTTGTGAGAGACGATGAAGTGGTATCTATGGAAGTTATTAAAGGAGATCCCCTTATACTTACCGTTACTTCAAAAGGGTACGGAAAATGCTCCCTTGTTACTGATTATAGAGTTCAATCAAGGGGTGGTAAAGGGATAAAACTTTCTAAAGTAACTGAAAAGACAGGATTGATAGTGGGTGCAAAACAGGTGAAAATGGAAGATGATGTAATGCTTATTTCAAAATCATCCAAAATTATTAGGCTATCTGTATCCGATATTCCTATATTAGGTCGTGATACTCAGGGCGTAAAACTTATGGGATTAGACGATGAAATAATTTCTTTTGATGTTATAAAAGAGGGGTAAAAATGGCTCAGTTAATTGATGGAAAGCTTGTTGCGTCAAAAATTAAAGATGAAATAAAAGATAAGGTTTTGAAATATAAGCAGGAATACAAAAAAGTTCCTGGACTTGCAGTTATACTTGTGGGGAACGATCCTGCCAGCAAACTTTATGTGGAAATGAAAACAAAGGCCTGTGAACAGGCCGGTATTTACTCTATTAATCACAGAATGAGCGAATCGGTTTCAGAGGAAGAGTTGATCTATGTTATACAGATGTTGAATGAGAATCCTATGGTAGACGGTATTCTTGTGCAGTTACCGTTACCTAAGCATATTAATGAATTTAAAATTATTGAGGCCATAGATTATAATAAAGATGTGGATGGCTTTCATCCTTATAATATAGGAAAGCTGGTAAGAGGAAATCCTCTTTTTTCTCCATGTACTCCCCTTGGTATTATAAAACTTTTGGAAGAGTATAAAATAGATGTTTGCGGTAAGGATGTTGTAATTGTAGGGGCCGGTAATATTACAGGAAAACCTCTTGCTTCTATGCTTTTGAATATGAATGCCACTGTTCAGGTTTGCCATATTTATACTGAAAACTTAAAAGAGAAAACAAAACAGGCGGATATTCTCATAACTGCTGTGGGAAAACATAAACTGATAACTGAGGATATGGTGAAAGAAGGAGCGGTTTTAATCGATGTGGGTATATGTAAAGTGGGTGAGAAAGTATGCGGCGATGTTGATTTTGAAAATGTTAAGGATAAATGCTCATACATAACTCCTGTGCCTGGTGGTGTTGGTCCTATGACAATTGCAATGCTTTTATACAATACATTGCTCTCTTTTGAACGTAAAATTGGTATAAAAGGTTAGATGGACACAATTGTTGCACCTATTACACCTTTATTTAGAAGTTCTGTAATAACAATCAGAATATCAGGTTCGAAAGCCTTCGATATAAAAAAATATCTTTATGTAAATGGCAAGCCTTTGCAAGATTTAAAATATAGATATGTTTATCATGGTGAATTTATCTCAGAAAATGTAGAAGATGATTGTGTTTTTTATTTTTTCAAAGGGCCAAACTCTTATACCGGTGAAGATGTGGTGGAGATCTCTTTTCATGGCAATCCTTTAATCGTGCAGAATGCATTACAAGATATTTTCAAATTGGGTATCAGATTGGCAGAGCCTGGTGAGTTTACTAAAAGAGCGTTTTTAAATGGAAAAATCGATCTTGTGCAGGCTGAAGCCGTTTATGAATTGATAGAATCCAGATCAATTACAGGAATCCATGCTTCCTTTAAAAAATTGAAAGAAGGGTTACAATCCCAGTTGAGTATAATTAAGGACAATCTTATTGATCTGTTGAGTGTTGTTGAGGCATATGTGGATTTTCCTGAAGAAGATTTAGGGGATTATGAGCTTCAATATGTTTATAATAAACTTGATGATGTTATAAAAAATCTGCAATTTTTGATAAAATCGTTTGAAATGAACAGGTATAACAGTGAAGGTGTAAAGATAGCGATTGTGGGAAAACCAAATGTAGGTAAGTCATCTTTAATGAATTATTTACTAAGGGAAAACAGGGTAATTGTTTCTGAAATACCTGGAACAACAAGGGATATAATAGAAGAAGAAATTTTTATAAAAGGGTATCCTATAAAACTTATAGACACAGCAGGGATTAGAGAGTCAGCAGATCAGTTGGAAAAAATAGGGATTGAATTTTCAAAAAAGAAGCTTGGTGAGGCTGATATTATTTTAGCTCTTTTTGATTTAAGTGATGAGCTTGACGATATGGATGAAGAAATTATGAAACTGGTAAAAAATAAAGAGGTAGTTATAATTGGAAATAAAGTTGATAAGAAAAAAATCGAGTTTGACTGTGATGTGGAAATTTCTGTTAAAACAGGTGAGGGTGTTGAGCAACTATTTGAGATAATTGAAAAGAGGATAAAAAATCTTGTTTCGTTGGGTGGCGAAAACGGGATGATTTTGAATGAAAGACAAAAATTTGTATTTGAAGAAATTCTTGATGTTATAATTGGTGTAAAAGAGAATTTTGAAAAGAGAACACTTGATATTCTGGCGGTGGATTTACATTATTGTTTAAATAAGATTTCAGAAATTACAGGTGAAATTTACACAGAAGATATTTTAAAAAATATTTTTACAAAATTTTGTATTGGTAAGTAGTTAACATTTTTTAAGTGTAAATAATCATAAGAATTTGTTAAAAAAATAGGTTAGTTAATTTAATAAACAGAAAATATATTATGATGACTGTAAATAAGTCATTGCAAGGATCAGGCACCATTGTGAGGGTGCTGGATTTAAATATTAACAAGATCGCTATTGGGCGAATTGACGGGTGGAGAAGGGCGAATTACAATGATGATTGTGATGCTAGGAGGCACAGTGGGTCTAATCACCAAGTTGTCATGCGGATGCAATTTTAGGTGGCAACTAAATAATGTTTCACGTGAAACAATGGAAGGTGTGTGATGAATCTTGTATATGATAAAAGCTATGATGTGATTGTAGTTGGTGCAGGTCATGCTGGTTGCGAGGCTGCTCTCGCCGCAGCAAGGATGGGCGCAAAAACTCTATTAATTACAATTTATGTGGAAACCATAGCTCAGATGAGCTGCAATCCAGCCATTGGTGGACTTGCAAAGGGGAATATTGTCAAAGAGCTTGATGCTCTTGGCGGTGAAATGGCGAAAAATATTGATGATACCGGAATACAGTTCAAGGTTTTAAATAAAAAGAAGGGTCCTGCTGTTAGAAGTTCAAGGGCCCAAGCTGATAAAAAACTGTATAGAGAACGAATGATTTCTGTATTGATGGATGAGCAAAATCTTGATGTGAAGCAAGGGGTTGCTACAGATATTCTGGTTGAAAATGGAGAAGTTCAGGGAGTAGTTGTAGATTACGGGTTATTTTTTAAATCAAAAAAGGTGATATTAACAACCGGTACTTTTTTAAACGGGCTTATACATATTGGAGATAAAAGATATCCGGCAGGTAGGGCCAATGAATTTGCATCGGTAGATCTGGCAGAAGCTTTGAAACGAATTGGGTTTACTCTAGAAAGATTGAAAACCGGGACACCCGCGAGACTTGATGCTGCAACAATAAATTTTTCTGTACTTGAGGAGCAGCCAGGGGATAAAGAGCCTAAAATGTTTTCCTTTGAAAATGATAGTCCAAAACTTCCTCAAATATCATGTTATATTACATATACGAATGAAAAGACTCATCAAATAATTAAAGAGAATATGCACAGATCACCGCTTTATGCTGGTGTAATTAAAGGGATTGGCCCAAGATATTGCCCATCAATAGAGGATAAGGTAAAAAAGTTTCCTGATAAAACTAGACATCAAATTTTTTTAGAGCCTGAGGGGCTTGATAGCAGAGAAATTTATGCAAACGGATTTTCTTCATCCCTTCCTATAGATGTTCAAATCAGTATGTATAGGTCTGTAAAGGGACTTGAAAAAGTGGAGCTAATTAGACCTGCTTATGCCATAGAGTATGATTTTGTGCAACCTACAGAGCTTTATCCAACCCTTGAAACCAAAAAAGTTAAAGGGCTGTATTTCGCAGGCCAGATTAATGGAACAACAGGTTATGAGGAAGCTGCAGGGCAGGGGTTTGTTGCTGCAGTGAATGCCGTGTTATCTTATGATAATAGAGATTTTATTTTGCGTAGAGATGAAAGTTACATTGGTGTGATGATCGATGATCTTGTGACTAAAGGTGTGGATGAACCTTATAGAGTTTTTCATTCAAGGAGTGAGTACAGACTTCTTTTAAGAGAGGATAATGCAGAATATAGATTGCTTGAACACGGTTATAAACTCGGATTAATCAAAGAAAGTAGATATAAAAGGTTTTTGAGCGAAAAGAAGATGCTAGAGGAAGAAATTGATAGGTTAAAATCAATAAAAGTAAGGCCAGATAAAGAAACTCAAAGTTTGTTAGAGAAGTATAATGTGAAGCTAACAAACCCTGTGACTTTGTACGATTTGCTGAAAAGACCAGAAGTTGATTATAAAATGATAAGAAAATTTTGGGGTGGTGTTGAAAACGAAAGGGTTGCAGAACAAGTGGAAATTACAGCTAAATATGAAGGGTATATAAAGAAGCAGTTGTTAGAGGTAGAACGTTTTAGTAAAATTGAGGATGTTAGGATTCCTGATGATATTGACTATTCAAAAATTAAAGGGTTTAGAAGGGAATTTGTTGAGAAATTTACAAAGATTAAGCCTAAAACATTAGGGCAGGCATCTAGAATTCCAGGTGTGACTCCTGCAGCCATATCACTTCTCCATATTTATATTGAAGATGAAAAGCGGAAAAGAAATATTTAAAAGTTATTTTGATAATGAAAATCTGTTAGAGTTATTAGATTATTTTTATGAAATCCATAAAAATGCGCCAATAAATTTAACTGCAATCAAGGATTATGATGATTTTTATATAAAGCATTATCTAGATAGTCTATATATTTTTAAAATTTATAATCTAAATTTTCAATTACTTATAGATATCGGTTCTGGTGGTGGTTTTCCTGGGATTCCAATAGCACTTTTATATCCAGATAGAAATATCATCCTTGTTGAAAGTATTAAAAAGAAAGCTGATTTTTTAAGGGTTGCAACAAAAGAACTTGGGTTAAAGAATGTAGAAGTTATAAATGATAGATGTGAAAATATGAGAAATATTTATCCAGATTTTATTACTGCAAGAGGGGTGGCAACGGTTGACAAACTTTTTAAATGGACAAGGAATGTTTCACGTGAAACAAAGTGTTTTCTTTTTTATAAAGGTGAAAAAGTGGATGAAGAAATTAAAAATGTTCAAAAGTTTATAAACAAAAACGATATGAGGGTTGAATATGTCAGGATGGAAGAGCCTTTTAAAAGGACTTATACTATCATTTATCGTAATGATTATAGCCTGTGTCCCAGAAAAACAGATTGATGTCACTAAAGTTAAAAAAGATTATACTCCACTTTTTTATATAACAAAAAATCCTTCAAAAGATGATGTTTCTTTTTATAAAGCATTAATTGCCAGTGAGAGAAAACAGGACAAGATAAATGGGAAGGTCTTGTTAGGTGGATACTATTACAAAGTTGGTAAATATAATAAAGCTAAAAAACTTCTTGAAGATGTTCAAGGTATTGAAAATAAAGATGTTGAATACGCAAGATTGTTGTGGCTTTTTGATATATATTTAAAGGAGAACAATAAAGAAAGAATTAATAATGTCTTAAAAGAAGCGTTAAAAATGAATAATAGAAATAGGCTTTCAAGCCTTATTTGTTCAAAATACCCGATAAATCTCACAGGTAATGCTTGTCTCATAGCTGTCTATAATAAAAAATTTAGTAATAAAACTGATAAAGGAGATATAAAGAAGATTGAAAAAGAAAAGGAAATTAAGATTAAAGAAAAAGTTGCAGATATTTTAAATATGATTGTGGATAATCAGAGCGAAGAAAAAAAAGAGGAGAGAAAAAAAGAAATTTTTAGTGAGAAAAAAATCTGTTTAAATACTGAAAGTTTTGATAGTAACGAAGTAAAAGGTATTTTGTACAATATCAAAAAAAATAAGCTGGATTACTTAACGGAAATTGGCGAAAACTGTGATGGTAGATGGTATTTTAATGAAAAAACTGAAGAATTGTTAGATAAAAAAAGATTAGATAAGGTATTTTTTGGAATTGATTATAATGAAATTTTTGAAGAAATAAAAAATTATCTAGCATTAAATGATATATACAATTTTTATGTAATAACTAATTATGAATTAAATATTGCTGAAGATAATATTACAGTTATTAATTCAAGTATGGATGCTTTGAAAAATTTCTTCGTAACTTTTAATGATGAATATGATAATGCTACTGAATACTATTTCGTGTTTTTAGGTAATTCTGAAGAAAGTATCAAGTTTGTACCATTGTTGAAATATTATGCTAAGGATCCAGAACTAATTAATGTTATAATAGGAACAGACATCTTTAAAGAAGAATATCTTGATGAAAATTTTTACGAATATTTCAAGGGCACAATAATTGTGGCTCCAATTTGTGAAATATGTGATAAATTACGCAAAGATTTTTTTAAAGGATTTGAAGATTTTTATAATAGCAAAGGGGATTTTAATTCAGTTTTAGGCTACGATATTGTTACATTTATTGATGGTGAATTGAATAATATTTTTGGCGTGAAAAGATATTTAAGTGGAATAGTGGGGATAAAAGATAATAAGGTTTACAGGAATTTTGAGTTTTTTAAAATATTAAGTAAAAAAAGAATTGAAAGACTATTAAATTAGTCATGTGAACTTTAGGAATTATAAATATTTGTTTATAATATACCAATTTTTTGTTTTTTGGTATTTGGAGATTATTTATGGTTGCAAATATTCGTAATGGTAGTAAAGGTTATAGAGGTAAAATATACTCAAACTTTACTACCCCTAGTTCCCTTACTACTCTTACTACCCCTAATACATCTACAACGAAGATAATTACATTTCCTCAATTTTTGTGAATAGTACGATTTATTATAATTGGGAGGACTCCAGTCTGATTATTCCTTGAAGTAATATATCTATTTAGTTATAATTTAATAAAAAGCAACTGGAGGAATTTTATGGTAAAGATAAAATGGTTAGGGCATGCTGCAATTTTAATAGATGGTTCAAAAAAATTACTTATAGATCCTTATATAAAAGGAAATCCAGTGGCTAAGGTTGATATAGATGAAATTATAGTTGATTATATTTTGGTAACTCATGGACATCCAGATCATATTGGAGATACTGTTTATTTGGCAAAAAAGAAAAATGTACCAGTATTAGCAATTTTTGAGATTACAGCATATTTACAAAGTAAAGGAATAAATGAAATTGTTCCTATGAATATAGGTGGAAGGAAAAATTTTGATTTCGGTTGGGTTAAGATGGTACCAGCTGTTCATTCTTCATCAATCATGGAGGATGGCAGAATAATCTATGCGGGCAGTCCAGCTGGATTTGTTATAAATATTGATGGTAAAACCATATATGTTGCTGGTGACACTGCACTATTTAAAGATATGGAACTGATTGGTGAATTATTAAAACCTGAAATTGCAGTACTTCCAATAGGTGATAATTTTACGATGAATACTGAAGAAGCAATACATGCAGCTAGACTTTTAAATGTTAGAAGAATTATACCAGTACATTATAATACGTGGGATATAATAACTGTTGATATGGATATATTTAAGAGAAAATGTAATGAACATGGTGTAGAGCCTATTATTCTGGAGGTTAATGAAGAATATGAGCTATAATACTATTACAAGATTATCAAAAGAGGATGCTGCGAAGCTATTTTTAAATTCTGATTTAATGGAGCTTGGTGAGCTTGCAAATAATATAAGAAAAGAGTTACATCCAGATGGTATTGTAACATTTGTTATTGATAGAAATATAAATTATACAAATGTTTGTGTATGCAAATGTAAATTTTGTGCATTTTACAGAGATAAAGAAGATGAAGATGCTTATGTGTTGGATAAAGAGACTTTAAAAAGAAAGATAGATGAAACAAAAGAGCTGGGTGGGACTCAGATTTTATTACAAGGAGGATTGCATCCTGAGCTTGGTATTGAATTTTATGAGGATATGTTAAAATTTATAAAAGATCAGAATATATGGATCCACGGGTTTTCCCCACCTGAAATAATTCACATATCTAAAATGGCTGGCTTATCTGTAGAAGAGACACTGGAAAGACTCATTAGAGCCGGACTTGACTCAATACCTGGTGGCGGAGCAGAGCTATTGGTGGATAGTGAGAGATCAAGAATTAGCCCAAATAAAATCAATTCAGAACTATGGTTAAAGGTGATGGAGATTGCCCATAAATTAGGATTGAAAACTACTGCAACAATGATGTTTAAAAAAGGTGATAGTATAGAGTATATTTTGGAACATTTGGATAAAATTAGAAAATTACAAGATAAAACAGGCGGCTTTACAGCTTTTATCCCGTGGCCATTTCAGCCTGATAATACCGAATTGGGTGGTGAACATGTCACTGCCTATGAGTATTTAAAAGTGTTAGCACTTTCAAGGATATACCTTGATAATATAAAAAATATTCAGGTTTCCTGGGTGACCCAAGGGCCTAAAATTGGTCAGATAGGACTTTATTTTGGTGGCAATGATTTTGGAAGTTTAATGATTGAAGAAAATGTGGTGGCTGCCTGTGGTGCCACCTATAGAATAAGCTTGGAGGATATGGTGCATAATATCAAAAGGGCTGGATTTATTCCTGCCCAGAGAAATATGCAATATGAAATTTTAAGGGTATTTGAATGACAGAAAAAAGGGACTTGTTGGATATCCTTGTTGAAATAGCAGAAATTATGAATAAAACCAAGGATGTAGATAGTTTATTGCAGAGAATTATTGATTTAGCGAAAACTTATTTAAAAGTTAAAAGAGTTTCTGTCATGCTTATTGAAAATGATAAATTAAAAATTGTTGCAGCTGTGGGTCTAAATTTTGATTATAGCAATATTTGTATCAATCTTGGTGAGGGGATAAGTGGGAAAGTGGCAGCTAGCGGTGAAGAGATTGTAGTGAATTATGCAGATGGCGTGAAAAAAGAGTTGGGTTATTCGGCAAAATCATACATGTGTATCCCTCTTAAAACGAGTGAAAGAGTTATCGGTGTTTTAAATGTAACTGATAAAGAAAACGATTTTTTTACAGTGGAGGATGTCAAAATTGGTAAATATATAGCATCTCAATGTGCTTTGGCTGTAGAAAGATTCAGGTTGTACGAAGAGGAGAAACGAAGTGAAAAGTTAAAATTAATCGGTAAATTTACAGCATCTATTGCTCACGATATAAAAAATCTTTTAAATGTAGCTCAAGGCTATTTAGAGCTGTTAGAGATTGAAATTTCAAATAATAAAGTACTTAGAGAGTATGTTGATTCAGTTGTTACAGAACTAAAAATTATATATGGATTAACATTAGATGTTTTAGATTTTTCAAGAAACAGTATTTTGCTGACTAGAGAGCGTGTAAGGTTGTCTGAATTTCTTTCATTAATAGAAAAGCACACAAAAATTATGGTTAAGTTTCTAGATATCAAATTCGAAATTAATTGTGATTTTGATGAAGAAATAGTTATAGATAAAGAAAAGCTTTTTAGAGTTTTTATGAATTTAATAAATAATTCTGTTGAAGCATTATATGGAGTAGGAATAATCAGAATTGATGTTAGAAAAAATGATAAATTTTTGATTTTTGAGGTATATGACAACGGGATTGGTATTAAAAAGGAAAACCTGGAAAAGATCTTTGATCCATTTTTTACTTCTGGTAAGCTAAAGGGGACCGGTTTGGGGCTTGCTGTGGCAAAAGAGATAGTCAAGGCCCATGATGGAGAAATTATGGTTGATTCTAAAGAAGGGGAGTATACAAAATTTATTATTAAACTGCCGGTTATTAAATGAAACTTTATTTTTTAAATAAAGATGAGAAAAATAAATTTATTGAGATTTTAAAAAATAAGTATCAGCTTGATGAAAGTGAATTTAATATTTACGAGAATGACGATTCTCTTGAAGCAGATATTTTTACAGATAAAGTAATTGATGCTAAACTAGAATTAAAATTTTTAGATAATGATTTGGTCCTTAAAATTTCATTATTTCCAGCAATTAATGGAAAAAATTTAGATATTGATAGTATAATCGAAGCTATAAAATCAGAAGGTGTTAAAGAAATTATTATGGATAGATTAGTAGAAGCATATAATATTTTTCAAAAAAATTATATAATTACAAACATAATAGTTTCTAAAGGTTTTAAATCTATACATGGAAAAGATGCAAAATTGATAATAAATTTTAATGAAAAATTACAACCTGCTAATAATAATTTTGATGGAAAAGTAGACTTTAAAGAAATAGGTAAGATTATAAATGTTAAAAAAGGAGATTTACTATTAACGAAGATTTTACCTACAAAAGGTGTGCCTGGAATAACAGTTAAAGGAGCTGTGATCCCTGCAAAAGAGGGGAAAGATATTGAGATTACAGTGATTGAAGGAGTAGATGTTGTAGAAAATGGACGGAAATATATAGCTAGTATTGATGGTTATGTAGTTTTTGAAAAAAATAAAATTGCAGTATATCCCGTATACACAGTAAAAGAAGTAAATTATGAAACAGGAAACATAAATTTTGTTGGCACTGTGCATGTCTTAGGGGATGTTTTGGGTGATTTTAAGATAAGAGCATCAAAGGATATTGTGATAGATGGTGTGTGTGAAGATGCAGAACTCATTGCTGATGAAAATATTTATATAAAGACAGGAATAAAAGGAAAATTAAGAAATAAAATTTATGCTAAGAAAAATATTGTTTTTAATTTTGCAGAAAATGCTAAACTTTATGCTGAAGGTGATATCATAGTTAATAATTATATGCTTAATTGTATGGCAAAGGCTGGAGGCAAAATTATTGCTACAAGTGGAAAAGGACAGATTGCTGGTGGAGAAGTAGAGTCATATGGGGGGATAGAGTGTAATAAATTAGGAGCTAAAGGAAGTGAAAAGTTTAGAATTGTTGTGGGAGTGAATCCTTTTTATATTGAAAGATTAAGAATATTAGAAAAAGAGCTGGAAAAATATACTCAAAACTTAAATAAAATTGATGCTACATTGAAGCAATTAAATTTAAAAGATGAAAATGTTTTGAATAATAATAAAGTAAAACAGATGATAATTCTAAGAAAAAAGATTGTAATGAAGATAGATGAAATCAAAAGAAATATAGAGATGTTGAAAGATAATTTATATAATGAAAAGGCAAAAATAAGGGTAAAAGGTGTTATTCGCACTGGTATTGAAATACAAATTTGTAATGCATCAACAAAGAATGTTGAAGAAATAAAAAAAGGATTATATTTTTTAGAGCCAAAATATAATCAAGTAGGTTGGGTGAGTTTAGAAGGGCTTAATGAAACAGATGATTGATCATATTTTAGTAAGAGGGGCTAGGCAGCACAATCTTAAAAATATTGATGTAGATATTCCTAAAAACAAGCTTGTAGTAATTACTGGTGTAAGTGGTTCTGGTAAGTCTTCCCTTGCCATTGATACGCTTTATGCTGAAGGGCAAAGGCGTTATGTGGAATCACTGTCAGCTTATGCAAGACAGTTTTTAGAGTTGATGGAAAAACCGGATGTGGATTCTATAGAATATTTGTCCCCTTCCATATGTATTGAACAGAAAACTATAAGCAGCAATCCAAGGTCTACAGTGGGAACTGTGACAGAAATTTATGATTATTTCAGATTACTTTATGCAAGGGTTGGAGATGTATTTTGCCCATCTTGTGGAAAACTTATACAAAAGTATTCTGTTCAGCAGATTGTGGATAATATTTTAAAATTTCCCATAGGAAGCAAAATTGAAATCCTTGCGCCAATAGTAAGAGGCAAAAAGGGGGAATATAAACAACTTTTTAAAAAGCTTTTAAAAGATGGATTTGTAAGGGGATATGTGGATGGAGAGCTGGTAAGGTTTGAAGATGAGATTGAGTTAAATAAAAATGTCAAGCATGACATATCTGTGGTGGTGGATAGAATTAAAATTAAGGAAGATATCAAAAGAAGGGTTACCGATTCTGTGGAAGTGGCTTTGAGGTTGGCTGAAGGACTTGTTAAAGTTAGAAACGAAGAGAATGAAACACTTTATAGTGAACATTTTTCTTGCCCGGATTGTAATGTAAGTTTTGCTGAAATTGAGCCAAGAATTTTTTCTTTCAACAACCCTTATGGAGCATGCCCTGTTTGTGATGGGATCGGAGAAAAGATGATTTTTGATATAGATTTAATTGTGCCTGATAAGGATAAGTCTATAAGGGAAGGAGCAATAAAGCCCTGGGAGAAACTAGATGATTTCTATTTTTACAATACATTGATAGCATTGAGTGAAAAATATAAGATAGATTTGAATAAACCATTTAAAAAGTTAACAGATGATGAGAAGAAAATAATTCTTTATGGAGTGGATGAGCCGTTAGAACTCTTTACTTTTAAAGGTGAGAAGAAGGTCTTCTATAAAAAGAAATTTGATGGTGTTATCGGATATTTGAAGGAAAGACTTTACTCCGGGATAAAAAGTGATGTGGATTTCGTAAAACAGTTTATGTCAGAGATGCCTTGTGAAACGTGTAACGGTACAAGATTAAAAAAAGAGTCTTTATCAATTAAAGTAGGTGGAAAAAATATTGCTGAAATTTCTTCAATGACTATTGAAGAGTTACATGATTTTGTTAGTAAATTAAAATTTGAAGGATTTAAGGCTTCCGTAGCTGATAAGATATTGAGAGAAATTAAAAGAAGGTTGAAGTTTTTGCTGGATGTGGGACTTGATTACATAACGCTGGATAGAAAGGCAGGGACGTTAAGTGGGGGCGAATCACAACGTATAAGACTGGCTACCCAGATTGGTGCAGGGTTGACCGGTGTCCTTTATGTTCTTGATGAGCCGAGTATTGGTTTACATCAGAGGGATAACGGTAGGTTGATAAGTACTCTTAAGGGTTTAAGAGATATAGGAAATACCGTATTAGTGGTAGAACATGATGAAGATACCATCAAAGAAGCTGATTGGGTAATAGATATGGGCCCATACGCCGGTAGAAAGGGTGGTGAAGTGGTATTTTCTGGGACACCTGAAGAACTAATGAAAGCGGAAAATTCTTTAACCGGCAGCTATTTATCTGGAAGATTAAAAATCGAAGTTCCTGAAAAAAGAAGAAAAGGTAATGGTAAAAGCCTTAAAATTATTGGTGCAAAAAGACATAATCTTAAGAATATAGATATTGAGATACCTCTAGGAAAAATTGTTTGTATAACGGGAGTGAGTGGCTCTGGTAAGTCCTCATTGGTAATAGATGTCCTTTATGACTCTATTTTGCGAAAGTTGAGAGGGCAAAATGTAAGAAAAGAAAACTGTGAAGACCTTGTAGGTATTGAGAATATTGATAAAGTAATAGATATTGATCAGAGTCCCATTGGCAGAACTCCTAGGTCAAATCCAGCCACTTATACTGGAGTTTTTACAGACATCAGAGAAATTTTTGCATTGACTGTTGATGCTAAAAAACGTGGATATAAAATGGGAAGATTCAGTTTTAATGTGAAGGGGGGTAGGTGTGAAAATTGTCAGGGGGAAGGGTATATAAAGATAGAAATGCATTTTTTACCCGATATGTATGTAAAGTGTGATGTGTGTCATGGTTTGAGATACAACAGAGATACACTTGATATTAGGTATAAAGGTAAAAATATCGCAGAAGTGCTTGATATGACAGTAAATCAAGCATACGAATTTTTTGAAAATATTCCAAAACTGAAAAACAAACTTGAGATTTTGAGGGATGTGGGGCTTGGGTATATAAAACTTGGTCAACCCGCCACGACCTTATCAGGCGGAGAAGCTCAAAGGATAAAACTTGCAAAAGAGCTAATGAAACGCATGACCGGCAAAACCCTATATCTTTTCGATGAGCCAACCACCGGTTTGCATATGGATGATATAAAGAAATTGATAAATATATTTTATAGACTTGTGGATAATGGAAATAGCGTTATAATAATCGAGCACAACTTGGATGTGATAAAGTGTGCCGATTATATAATTGATTTGGGGCCTGAAGGTGGGGATAGAGGTGGTAGAATTGTGTTTCAGGGGACACCTGAAGAATGCTGTTTGTGTGAAGAGTCTTATACTGGGAAGTATTTAAGTGAAAAATTATATGTTCAGAAATAAATTTTTTATTATTACTCTAGTATTTCTGCTTTTCAGTTCTCTGGCATTTGCAGATCTGATTGATGAGTATAATTCTGCGAAAAAGGATCTGCGGTACATTGAAAAATCAAGAAGAGTGTCAAGACAGTCTTACATTTTAACGGCAGAAAAGTTTTATAAAATTTATGCAAAAGCTCCACGTTCATCTTTAGCTGATGATGCTCTATATCTTTGTGCAAAAACTTATATGAAAAGTTATTACAGATTTAAGAATAAAAACGATTTGACTAATGCTCTGAAATATTTTCGACTGCTAGCTGCAAACTATAAATCAAGATGGGCAGCGGATGCTTATTATAAAGCAGCTTATATTTATTATTTGAAGAAAGACTATGTTAGCGCAAAGTATATGATTAAAAAATTGAGAGCAAAATATCCAAGAAGCTCGAAGGTTAAAGATGCAAAAAAACTATTAGCAAAGATAGAAAAAAATACAAAACCTAAGCAAATCAAAAGTAGTGTTAGAAAAACGGCATATACAAGTAATAATTCAAAAAACGTTAATATCAAAGGGATAAGATATTGGAGTAATGAGGATTACACGAGAATTGTTATAGATTTGAATAAACCAGCTAAATTTGAAAAACATTGGTTAAAGAAAAATGAAAAGCTTAATCTACCACCGAGACTTTTTGTAGATATTTACAATTCAAGTGTTGTGGGAAATATCCCTGAAGTCATTAATGTTAAAGATGGATTAATTAGCAGGATTAGATGGGGAAGATTTAAAGACGGTGTTACGAGAGTAGTTCTTGATACTATTTCAGTAAAAGAATTCTCAGTTTTTCAATTGATAAACCCTGCAAGAATTGTAATAGACGTTACCGGTGAAGCGAATAAGTCAATACTGGCGAGTAGAAGAAACAATTCTAATAAAGAAGGTAATTATTCTGATACATTAGCATCGGTTTTCGGTTTGAAAATAAAAACTATTGTTATAGACCCAGGGCATGGTGGTAAAGACCCAGGATGTAACTATTACGGTTTAAAAGAAAAAGATATTGTTCTGGATGTGGGGCTTCATTTGAGAAAACTGTTTAAGGAAAACACAAAACTGAAAGTACTGATGACAAGGGATAGGGATATCTTTATTCCTCTTGAGGAAAGGACTGCGTTTGCAAATAAAAATAGAGCTGACATTTTTGTATCAATACATGTTAATGCAAGTAGAAATCGGAGAGCTAAAGGTGTGGAAACATACGTATTGAATGTAACTAAAGATAAATCTGCACTGGAAGTGGCTGCCTTTGAAAACCAGGCAACAGAGAAATCCCTTTCAGATCTTCAGGGTATTTTAAAGGATATTATATTGAACTCTAAGCTTGAGGAGTCTCTGATTCTTGCAAAGAGCGTTCAGGATAGTTTGGTTTATCATATTAAAGAGAATAGTTTAGGTGTAAAACAGGCACCTTTTTATGTCCTTGTTGGAGCTAAAATGCCTTCAATTCTTATAGAAACAGGCTTTTTAAGTAATAAAGTAGAAGCAAGAAAATTTGCTACTAAGAAATACAGAGGGGAGATTGCAGAAGGTATATTTAAAGGGTTAATGAAATATATTAATAAATATAACGGCAGATAGATGCTAAAAAAAATTTTTCTTAAACTGACACACTTTATTCTTGGTAGTATTCTATTTTTTTTTATTATATTGCTGCTTTTAAATATTTTTTCAGCTCAGATTTTAAATTTTTACATCTCAAAAACTTTTGATGATAAGGTAGTTATTCATATCGGAAAAGTTAAAAGAGTTTTTTTGCCGATATATCTTGATGTGGGGGATGTTTACTTTGAAACTAAAAAAGGTTCATTATTTTTCAAAGAAGGAAGTTGTGAGTTAAACTTAAGAGCTTTTTTTTCCAAAAAACCTTTTGTTAACCTTTCTTTTAAAGATATCGTTTATGTAATTAAAGAGAATAAAAGAGGAAAAACTAATATAAAATTTTTATTTGATGCCCCATTTCCTTTTTATATTATCAGAAGTTTAAGTTTTGAAGATTTGATTGTTAAAAAAGAGTCTGAAGATAGTATTGTTATTGAAAAGCTTAATGTTCAAAACAAAGATAGATTTCAAATAATTTTACGGAATTTTTCTGTTTTTGAAAAGAAGTTAAAAATCAATGATATCAACTTTGAGTTAAACGGGAAATTATTTAAACGTAAGTTATTAATTCAGAATGCTAATGTTCAAGGTATAGATATAGATGGAAAGTTTAGTGGATATTTGGGAAAAAAAGGGTATGAAGCCAGGTTTCAGTTTACTTTTGGAACAGCTTTTTTGAAACTTTTTGATAGTAAGTTAACAGGAAATACAAAAATAACAGGTAAGATAACAGATGGAAAAATTAATGCTGAAGTTGTTACGGAAAAGCTTTACTATGGAAATGATCCTGTCCTAATAAAAGGGAATTTTGAAGGTACATTGAATGATCTTCATTATGCAATTAAAAAATTTCAGTATCGAAATATTGATATAGCAGCTTTTGGAAGGACAGATTTAAAGAGTTTAGAGGGAAAAGTTTTATTTAATAAACCATTGGTTATCCATCAAGATAAAGAGAGAAGTTTCACCATAAAAAATGGAAGTTATGATTTTCATTTTTTTAAAAAAATAGGTACTGCCGATTTTGTAATTATAGGTGCGGAAGATTATCGAACACATTTAGAGTTTCGTACAACTGGATCCGATATTTTCATGGAAAATATTTTTATAAACAGTAGTAGTGCAAAATTAAAGGGGCATGGGAGTTACAAAGGGAAGTCTTTGAAATTATTTTTTAATGGGGTGGTGAAAAATAATAAAGAGTTAATAAAATTACTAAATTTTTCTCATCATATAAACATATCTTTTGAACTTAAACTAAATAATGAAGGTTTTGTTGCAAAGGGTGTTTTTAAAGGGTTGTCACCTACGAAGTATCATAATTTGAAAATCAGTAACTATAACGGGGATTTCAAGTTTGATAAGGGGATTCTCGATTTTAAGGTTATAGGCTTTATTCAAAGGGGTAAGGTTTCAGTGGTTGGACAAATTAAGAAAAAATTTAATGAATATAAAGTTAAGGTTGATAGATTGCCTTTTAATGAAGTGCTTGGTTATTTTGGTGTTAAAAGCTGGATAAATTTCCCTGTTAGTGGTGAAACCGCTATCAAGGTTGTTGATTCGAAAGTTTTTGTAAAAGGAAAGGTAAATAAGGTTAAAGATATTGATTCTTTGAAAATTAATTTTAGTTACGAAAGTAATAGACTACATATTGATAATCTTGTTTATAAAAACAAGAAATATAAAAACCCAGGTTATATAGATTTTAAACACAACAAAGTTAATTTTTCCATAAGAGATAAAGACTTTAAATATAAATATGAAGCGTTTCAGATTGCAGGTTTGAGTATAAAAGTTAAGGGAAATCTTTTAGACCCGAAGGTATTGGCAAGCGGTAACGTTATACATACAAAATTAGGCAAATTTGAAGCTCTTTTATCTGGGAATCTCAATAATTTAAAGCTTAAATTTTATGATGAAGGGGTAAAAGGTGATTTTAATATAACTGATTTACAGATGTTAAATGGTGTAATAGCCATTAATAATTACAATATTGAAAAGGATGTTAAGATTAGTTCATTTATTTATTTGAAATCTGAAGATTTGAAAAATTTTAATTTTAGCTCAACAAAGTCTTTAATTTATTATGGAAACTATATGGTGGAATTGAATGATTTGCGAGGTAATTATAAAGATGGAATTTTAATTTTAAAGGGAGGCAACTTATCGGGTGACTATTTTAAAAATTTGAAAATCAAGGAAGGGTTTTTTTCCTCTAAAAACTTTAATTTGAAATTAGTTCCTGAAAGAATTAATTTTGAAAATTTTGTTGTTCTTCAAAGTGAAGGTGAGCTTTTAATAACAGGTGATTATGAAAATTTTGAGATTTTTGCTGACGTGTATGGCAAAGGTGTAATAAATGTTCCCGAGCTTTATTTGAATGTAGATGTTATATCTTTTAATCTGAATATTAATCGTAAAAGGATTAGCGCTTATTTAATTGGTAAGAAGCTTGATACATATATCAGGGTTTCTATTTTTTCCGAAAATTTGTACCAATTGAGTCAGTATAAAATGATTTTAACGGGTAAAAATATATTTGTTTCCAAAGACGGATTTTCAGGTGTTTTAAATGTTAATATCACTAAAAACAGAGGTGAGAATGAAATTAAGGGGGATTTCTTTATTACTAAAGGTATTTTTAATTACAAGAAAATGAAAACGATTTCAACTTCATCTGAAAAATTAGATTTTCCTTTTGATTTTGATATTCATATATACAGTGTAAAACCTGTTAAGTTGATTGATGATTTTGTGGATGGAAAGGCTTTTGTGAGATTGAATGTGGTATATAAAAAAGGTAAGCTAGATGTAACTGGGTTAATCAAGTCGGTTGAGTCATATTTGAGAATTGCAAATGAAAAATTTTTTGTAGAGGAAGGTTATTTAAAAATTGAAGGTGATAGACCACCTTATATTTATACAAAAGCAGTGGGAACTGGGAGTTTTAGTTATCTAACGATAAAAATTTATGGTTTTTTGCCTGATTATACTGTGGAAATTGAGGACTTAAATCCAAATAGTAGAGAGAATATTTTTAATAAAGCAAGAACCCAATCAAAGAACGTAATATCATCATTTTTTACAGGATCTTTATTAAGGGAGTTAACAGGATATACGGAAAAATTGCTTGGAATAAATAAAATTGGTTTGGAAGAGACTTCAGTTTCAGGAACAAAAATGAAAGATTATTTTAAAATAGGTCGCAAATTTTCTGATAGGTTAGAAATAAAATATTTGGTGGATACAGAGGGGAAGGGTGAGGGGTTTGTAATAGGGGAATATTTATTATTTGATTGGTTAAAATTCAATATAACTTATTCTAACAAAGAGGGCTCTGGTGCGGGTATTACTTTTTTTACTGATTTTTAGTATTTCGAACATTTTTGCTTTTGAAAATGGTGACTTGAAAGATTTATGTCAAAAATACGGGTATCAAGTTGCCAGTGAAATAAAAGATATTTTTAGACTCGAAAATACAATATTATATAAAAATTGTGCTGTTAGAAGTGCTAATTTAAAAAAATATACGGTTACTTTAAAAGGGAATTACGTTTATTTAGATAGCACTCTATTAAGGGTTGCGTTAATTAGAAGAAAAGAAATTGTGGAAGATGAAGCTCAAGCTGCAGTAAAAAGGATTGAAAAGTTTTATAAGGATAATGGTTATATTGATGCAAAAGTTGGTTTTACTTTGAAAAATAATAAATGTGTTATTGATATCAAAGAGGGTGATTTATATATCATTAGTGGGATTGAGTTAACCAATGTTCCATTCAAATATAAGATGATGCCTTTTAAAATTTTTTCTACGAAAAAACTTAATGAAGTAATAGGTGAGATTAAAGAAAAATTAAGAGAGAATGGTTATTTTGATGCAAAAATTAATTACAGTATTGAATATGTAAAATACAATTACCCTTTTTTCAATAAAGATAAGTTTATCAGTAGTATTATTTCTGTCTTACCATTTTTTCATAAGATTGTGAAATTAAAGATAAATGTGGATACGGGGGAAAAATACAACATTGTAGTCAAAGGGGTTGTTGATAGAAAAACTAAAAAGGAAATTATTAAACTTTTTGTTAAGAATGTTGAGCGTATAGATAGTTTTTATGTGGGTTTTTTTAAAGAAAAAAGTACTGATTTATTAAGATCACTAGGTTATGAAAATGGTTACGTTGATGTAGAACTGAAGGATAACATCATTCTTATATCAGTTTTTTTTGATAAATTTTTTAAGCATATTGATATTAAGCTTAATATTACTCCTAAAAATAGTAAAATTGAAACAGATATATTTGATTATTTGAAAACGAGTGTATTTGATTTAGATACAAACAGATTAGCATCTCTTTTAAAAAAAGTTGCTTTTAATGAAGGTTACTGTAATCCGAAAATTAAACGTGCTTATGCCAAAGAAGATATTTCAGTCTATGAATTATATGTTGATATCAGTCTTGGGAAACAATGTAAGATTGGAGAGGTTTTTTTAAACAATGAAAGAGTACCTTTAAATTTGAGTTCTATTAAATTCAGTGATATTGAAAGAATAAAAAATGAATTAATAAAGCAGTATGATAATAGATATTTTTTTAGATATGTGAATTTTGAAAAGTTTGAAGTAAAAGGGGACAAGGTTGATTTATATTTTAAAGGGGACTTAAAGGAATACAAGTTAAAAAAATTGATTTATTACGATAGGCAAGCCATTTATAAATTAGCTGTTAAAAGGTATTTTAAGAAAGATAATAAAATTACAAAGTATAAGATAGATAAGATTAGAAATTATTTAAAAAAAGTTGGTTTTTATAAAGAAAGTTCTGTTGCTGTAATTCCAATTAATGAGGATGAAGCTTTAATTGCTATATATAATAAAGTTGAGAATAGAAATCAGATTTATGGTGGTTTTGGCTTTACCTCTGTGAGTGGATTAAATGCCTATGTGGGATATAAAAGATTCGATTTTCTTAATCACAATCTTAATTTAGTTCTTTTTAAATCTATGGATGAAGAAAGGGGGAGTCTGAATTTATTGGGTTATAATTATCTTGGTGAAGATATCTATGATGAACTAAGTTTTACTTACAGATATAAAAAAGAAAATCATTACAAAATCAACTCAAAAAAAATTGTTATTCAACTTTCGAAAAACTATATTGATAAAACTATTTCAACAAACCTTATGTTTGATGAGTTAAGAGAGTATAATTTAGAGTATGATTTACAACTTCAAAATAGGATTGATGAAAAAAAGGAGATAGTAGGAATTGGTGGAAGCTTTACTCTAAAAGACTTTGATATGTTCATAAATCCATTAAATGGTTATGCGCTTAGTTTTTATGGAAATATATATAAAAATGTGGAAAAATCCTTTTTTTACAAAGCAAACGTTGGAAGTACTTTCTTTAAGTCATTACTTAATGAGAAATACTTATTCTCAATCGTATTAAAAAGTGGAAAACTATTTGGTAATGAAAATTCCATACCTTTAAGTTATCGTTTTACGCTTGGGGGACCGCAGATGATGAAAGGGTACGGTGTAGATGATATTGGAGAAGAAGATTCTACGGGTAAGATTTATGGTGGGAAAAGTTATTTTTATAATGAGGTAACTTTTAATAAACTAATTAAAAGAAATGTATTGATAGGTCTATTTTTTGAAGCTGGCAATGCGAATGATGGTTACAATGATATTTTTAAATATAAAGATTTAGGAATACTTTTTGAGTTGAGAACACCTATTGGCCCCTTAAAATTGAGTTATGCTAACAATTATCTTTTCAGTGAAAAAAAATCACAAGCCTTTTACATTACCTTTGGTAGGGTTTTCTAAAAGAACAAAGCTTAGTAGGTTATCCGGCCGATGTCTGATAACTGCTTCTGCTTTGCTTGCTAAGGGCAGGGGTTTGTCAATTAGACCTCATATTTTTCTGGAGTCACCCCATTTTTTCGGAGACTGTTTTGAATTATAATTATATATCAATAAATTATGTTGAATTGTTTGTGGGAAAACATTTTTCTCATCGTATATTAGAAATATGGAATAAACAATTAACAAAGAGTTAAAAAAAGGTTATGTAATGTATGGAGCACTGAAGGTGAACAAGGACATTTTTCTCATTGGTTGTAAGAAACCGTTGAGAATGTTGTCCCCACCTTCAGCTTTCCAAATACTGGACGGAACATTAGGCTACGAGCCTGTATTATGTTGCGATGATAGTATAAAGGGAAGCAAAGCTCAAGAAAAAATATAGGAGACATTATAAAATGAGAAGATTTGAAAATGTGGTAGGTATTGATGTATCAAAGTCGACATTGTCAATAAGTTTTTATGATGGATCTACGCACAAGTATTACGAGACGAGCAATAGTGTAAGATCTTTTACTAAAGATTTTCTTAAGAAAGTAAAAGGAGTAGATTGGTCGAAAGTACTTTTTATGATGGAAAGTACAGGAGTATATCATTTAAAATTAGCCACCCATTTGAGTAGGGAGTTAGGTTACGAAGTAAGTGTAGCTAATCCGATGTCAATAAAGAAATATTCAGATATGAATTTAAGGAAGGCAAAGACAGACAAATCGGATTCCAAATTGATAGCGGAATATGGGCTGGAATATGGTTATAAATGGAGATTTAAACCTAAGGATGAATTATATTATGAGATAGATAGTCGTTTAAAAGCAATAGAGGATTTTCAATCTCAGATAAATAGATTGAATAATCAGATAGAGGGATTTAGCCAATTGCCATATGAACAAGAAGAGGTTATATCGTGTTATAAAGATGTAATTTCCGCCTATAAGAGCAAGATTAAGAAATTGGAGCAGGAACTAGAGGTTTTGTTGAAAAGTCGTTATAGAGAGGAATATGAGTTAGTTATGAGTATTCCTGGAGTAGGTATGAAGTTAGCGTCGATAGTGTTGGGCAAATTGGAGTGTTTTCGTAATTTCAAGAGGGCGAAGGAGGTTGTTAGTTATATAGGTTTGTGTCCTTCTATTAGGGAATCTGGGACATCTGTAAGGGGAAGGGGACATATATCAAGGAGAGGAAATGCTTATATAAGGAAGATATTGTTTGTATGTTCATTGTCAGCGATACGGTATAATAAATTTTGTTCAAATTTGTATAGAAGGCTTTTATCATCAGGTAAAGCGAAGAAATTGGCGATAATAGCAGTAGCGAATAAATTGATAAGGCAAATATTTGGTGTATTAAAAAACGGTAGGCCATATGATCCAGAATATTTAAAAAATTTAACAGAGGTTACAGAAAATGGTTGACAATTAACACGGAACATTCTCACAAAACGTCCAGTTTTGTTCCGAGGCAAGTTCCTCTAAAACCGCCATCCATGGCGGTTTTATGGGAACTTGAACCCGAAAAATGTTTTCCCACAAACTCATTAAAAAAAGTTTTGTAAAAAATGGGGTGACGCCAGGACCTCATATTTTTTACTTAGTTTGTCCCATTTTTCCACAATTTTTATAAAATTATTTGAAAATTAGAAAGATTTTTTTAGGGCGATAAAGAACATCTTTATTTTAGTTGGCGTTTTTTATAAGCCAACTAAAATAAGACAAAATTTATCTTAAAAAAAGTCTTGACAAACGCAGTTGTTTTAATTAGAATTATTATAAATAAAACATGAGGAGGTAACTAAGATGAGTTTAGTGACAAAAAAAGCGCCACTTTTTGAAGAAGATGCTGTAGTAAACAAGGAATTTAAAAGGATTAAGCTTGAGGATTACAGAGGAAAATGGGTTGTTCTTTTCTTTTATCCTCTTGACTTTACATTTGTATGTCCTACTGAGATTACAGCTTTAAGTGATGCGTATGAAGAGTTTCAAAAGAGAAATTGTGAGATTATTGGTGTTTCTACCGATAGTAAGTTTTCACACCTTGCTTGGATCAATACTCCGAGAGAGGAAGGTGGACTTGGTGATATTAAGTATCCTCTTGTAGCTGATTTTACAAAGAAGATTTCTGAAGATTATGGTGTACTTTTGCCAGGTGGTATGGCATTGAGAGCTACATTTATCATTGATCCTGATGGTGTGGTTCAGTTTGAACTTATTCATGATTTAGGTATCGGTAGAAATGTTAAAGAGATTTTAAGAAGCTTGGATGCTCTTCAGTATACAAAAAAACATGGTGAAGTATGCCCTGCGGGTTGGGAGCCAGGAAAAGAGACAATGGTTCCAGATCCAGAGAAGATGAAAGAGTTCTTTAAAAAGGTTCCACAGGGGCACTTCTAAATAGAACCTCCCAAATTTGCCGTCCGACCTATTCGGACGGCTTTTTTATTTTTCTTTAATTTTTCTAAGTTCATCTTTTAATTCTAATAATATTCTTTTTAATTCTGCTTCATGCCCTTTTTCTTGTTCTGCTAAATTCTGGAAGAGATTTCTTGCTTTTTCAGATGTTGCTTTTTTAGCAGCAGAAAGGTAGAATTTCATCGCTTCAACTTCTTTGGGAATTCTGAGTAATACTACTTGTATCATTTCTTCAATGGCTCTAATTTTTTCTTTTTTATCTTTATCCATAATATACTCCTAACTTGGCCAAGTTATTTTACCACCGTTGTACGCAATAAAAGTAAGCGTAGGAATGATTAAAGTGTATAAGAAAAAATAAATATAAAATATTATACCAGAAGTTGAGGATAAATCAGGATGAGAAGACCTGATAATCAGAGTTAAAAAGGATATCAAGCTAAGTAAAATTGAGAAAACAATTTTGTATTTAAATATTTTGGTGAATGTTGCTTCATAATTTAACCACCAGCTAAGGATACCTGATAAAACAGCAGGAAATATTGATAAAAATGCGCAGACAAGTGCATAATATGATGCTTTTTCAAAGTAAACATTTCTTGTAATTAAATGCAATAAAAGCATGAAATAACCAAAGTAAAAAATTCCCATTGGGTAATGTATAAAGATTGGATGGGGATGTAGTTTTGTATATAAGACTCTAAATTTATCTTTTTTATCTTCTACTTTTTCAATATCATCTTCCAACTCGGCGACAAATTTTATATTATATCTTTGCAGCACTTCCTCAGTATGAGGCGCCATACTAATAAAATCGGTAAGCTCTTCACCGGCAGAGTGTCTATTTGCATGTTTACCATTTTTCCAGAGTTTACTGTTAGTTACATCATAAACTTTGTTTTTATATATGATGTAGGCGGGTTTTCCGTTTTCTCCGTTAAATTCTTTTACTTCATCTCTTTTCATAACATCTCCTAATAAATTAAATTTTATCATAAAATTGTGATACTATCAAAAGCTCTATTGAAATCTATACTGATATCTGATATATCAGATATCAGGAAGGGGTGATAGTTATGGTAGAGTATAAAGTGCTCAATACAAAATCTCTCAGAGAGCAGGTTTATGATTATCTGAAAAATGAAATTAATGAAGGCAGGCTGAAAAGAGGTGATTTTATAGACGTGAATAAACTTTCTGTTATGCTTGGTATTAGCAAAACTCCTCTTCGAGATGCCTTGTTACAGCTTGAAATTGATGGTTTTGTAAAAATCTTACCAAGAAGAGGGATTGTTGTTAATGATTTAACGTTGGATGATATAAAAAATTATTACGAAATGATTGGTGGATTGGAAAGTTCTGCTCTCTTAAGTGTAGCTGATAAAATGCTTTCTGAAGATTTTGATAAAATGGAAAAGTTAAATGATGAGATGAAGCAGGCTCTCGATCAAGATGATTTTGATCTATACTATGAAAAAAATGTAGAATTTCATAATGTATACCTAAACAAAAGCTGCAACAAACCGCTTTTGCGTACCTTGGAAGTTTGTAAACAACGCCTTTACGATTTTCCTCGTAAAAAAGATTATGTGCCTGACTGGGAATACAGTTCTTTAAATGAACATGCCAAAATTGTGGAATTTTTAAGAATGGGAGAATTTGTTAAAGCTGCTGATTATATCCGTGATGTGCATTGGTCCTTTGAGGTGCAGAAAAAATATATTTTACAGTACTATTTCAATGAGATGACAGATGATTAAAGGGATAGTATTTGATATTAAGAAATACTCTGTTCATGATGGTGCTGGTATCAGAAGCACTGTGTTTCTTAAAGGTTGCCCATTAAAGTGTTTATGGTGTCATAATCCGGAGAGTCAAAAGCTTTCTTCTCAAATGATTTTTTACATGGATAGGTGTATTCAATGTAAGTCATGTGAATCTGTTTGTCCAAAAAATAGCATAAAAATAGATGAAAGCATGCATTTGAGCGATGTCTGTGATTTTTGTGGGATATGTATAGAGGAGTGTCCTGCAAATGCCATTGAGACAGTGGGCAAAGAGATGAGCGTGAGAGAAGTTATCGATGAAATTAAAAAAGATGAGATATTTTACGGATATTCTAAAGGGGGAGTTACTTTTTCAGGAGGGGAGCCGTTTGTTCAGTTTGAGTTTTTATATGAACTTTTAAAAGCATCCAAAAGTGAAGGTTGGCATACCTCTGTGGATACCTGTGGATATGTGGAATTTTTAAAGATAGAAAAGTGTAATAGGTATATTGATACGTATCTTTATGATTTGAAAATAATGGATGATGTAAGGCATAAAGAGTATACCGGGGTGTCTAATAGATTGATTTTAGAAAATCTGGAAAGATTATCAAAAATTGCAAAAGAGATTAGGATTAGAATTCCTTTAATTCCGGGGATAAACGATTCCAAGAGCGATTGGGAGATGTTTTTAAAATTTATTAGTAAAATTGAGAATGTATCTGGTGTGGATATCTTACCGTATCACAACATTATGCTTGAAAAATATCGCAGACTAAACATGGCTTATCTTTTGGATGAATCCCTTACTCTTGAGAAAGAGAGAGTAGAAGAATTTAAGCAGTTTTTTGAAAAAAATAATTTTGATGTAACTGTAGGGGGATAATATGGCAGCAAAAGCATGCACTTTACATTTTCCTACAGGGGAACAATATCTTGAAAGGGGTTCCACAGACAGAGTGAGAAGACTCAGAAGAAAAAGTCTTGAAGCAGTAGAGCATATTAGTGGGGAGCGAGCAAAATTAATAACAGAATTTTATAAAAATAATAGAGAATTATCCATCCCCATTATGAGGGGGAAAGCATTTAAGTATTTAATGGAAAAGAAAACTGTTTATATCGATAAAGATGAGCTAATTGTGGGAGAGAGAGGGGATAAGCCGAAAGGAACCCCCACTTATCCGGAGGTTTGCTGCCATACTATAGAAGATTTGAAGATGTTGAATGATAGAGAAAAGGTGCCGTATAAAGTAAGCGAAGAGGTATTTGAGTTCTATAAAAAAGAGATTATCCCCTTTTGGAAAGGAAGAACAATAAGAGAAAAGATTTATAGAGAGATGGATGAATCTTGGATGAATGCTTACAAAGCTGGAATTTTTACGGAGTTTATGGAGCAGAGAGCTCCGGGACATACAGTGCTGGATGATAAAATTTATAAAATGGGGATGAAAGATTTTATAGCAAAAATAGAAGATAGAATTAATAGACTTGATTTTGAAAAAGATCCCTTTGCTTTGGATAAAAAAGAGCAGTTGCTTGGTATGAAGTATGCTGCGGAAGGTATAATAATCTATGCAAAAAGACATGCTGCAAAGTTGAGGGAATTTGCTAAAGAAGAGAATGATCCTGTTAAAAAAGGGGAGTTATTAAATCTTGCCGAGATTTGTGAATGGGTACCTGAAAATGCTCCGAGGACTTTTCATGAAGCATTGCAATATTATTGGTTTGTACATTTAGGAGTTATAACAGAGTTAAATACCTGGGATGCTTTTAATCCTGGTAAGCTTGATAGGCATCTTTACCCCTTTTATAAAAAAGATATTGAAGAAGGGACACTTACCAAAGAAAAGGCAAGAGAATTGTTGGAATGCTTTTGGATAAAGTTTAATAATCAGCCTGCACCTCCTAAAGTGGGGATAACTGCAAAGGAGAGTGCTACATACACGGATTTTGCTCAAATAAACCTTGGTGGAGTAAATGAGGATGGAAGTGATGCAGTTAATGAGCTTACTTATCTTATCCTTGATGTTATAGAGGAAATGAGGCTGTTGCAACCGAGTACAAGTATTCAGGTTAGTAAGAAAAGCCCTGATAAGTTTATTAAAAGAGCTTTGCATATAATAAAGACAGGATTTGGCCAGCCCTCCGTTTTCAATGCTGATGCAGTTATTCAGGAGCTGTTGAGACAGGGTAAAAGCCTGCTTGATGCAAGGAATGGTGGTACAAGTGGCTGTGTGGAAGCGGGAGCTTTTGGTAAAGAGAATTATGCTCTAACAGGTTATTTTAATCTTGTGAAGGTGCTTGAAGTGACTCTTAATAATGGAATTGACCCTCTATCAGGAAAAATGATTGGAATTGAAACGGGGGATGTAAAGACTTTTAAAAGTTTTGAAGAGCTTATGGATGCATTTAAGAAGCAACTTGAATATTTTGTAAATGTCAAGATAAAAGGGAATCTCATTATTGAGAGGATATATGCAAAATATCTACCTTCACCCTTTTTATCCATTCTTATAGATGATTGTATCGAAAAGGGGATGGATTACAATGCCGGTGGTGCGAGATACAATTCCCTTTATATCCAGGGTGTTGGGATAGGTACTATTACAGATTCATTATCTGCAATCAAATGTCATGTTTTTGAAAATCAAAGGTTCACCATGGCGCAGTTAATGGAGATGCTTCATAAAAATTTTGATGGTTTTGAAAGAGAGAGGTTGATTCTATGGAATAAAACTCCAAAATATGGCAATGATGATGATTATGCCGATGATATAATGCGGGAAGTTTTTGAGTCATTTTTTGCCTGTGTGGATGGACGTTCGACAACAAAACTTGGTGGAAAGTTCAGGATAAATATGCTTCCAACTACATGTCATGTTTATTTTGGTGAAGTATGTGGTGCGACTCCTGATGGCAGATTTGCCTATGAGCCACTTTCCGAAGGGATTTCTCCGGTACAAGGGTGTGATAGAAATGGTCCTACAGCAGTTATAAAATCGGCTTCAAAGATGGATCATCTAAAAACCGGAGGGACACTGTTGAATGTGAAATTCACCCCATCATTTATGCAAACGGAAAAAGGAATTGATGCAGTATGTGGGTTGATAAGAGGGTATTTTGCTATGGATGGTCACCATATACAGTTTAATGTGATAGATGCAGAAACACTTAAAAATGCAAAAAAGCATCCTGAAAAGTATAGAGATCTCATTGTGCGTGTTGCAGGATACAGTGACTATTTCTGTGATCTTAATGAGAAATTGCAGGATGAGATAATAAAAAGAACAGAACATGAAACAGTATGAAAATATGCGCATCAAAAAGTGCTTGACAAATTGTGAAATGTTTATATATTAACAATTCGCTGACGCGGGGTAGAGCAGTTTGGTAGCTCGTCGGGCTCATAACCCGAAGGTCGTCGGTTCAAATCCGGCCCCCGCAACCAAGCAAATAATCCGGCATTACGCCGGTTTTTTTATATGGCGGCATAGCTCAGCTGGTGAGAGCATGCGGCTCATATCCGCAGGGTCCGGGGTTCAAGTCCCTGTGCCGCCATCTTATTTTTCAAGTTGAAAATCTCAGATTTTTATTCTGCTTAATTATACAAGCGTGCTTACAACATATAAGTATATTCGCTAATTTTTTAATTTTTAGTACACGTTTTTGTAATATGCACTAAATTAGTTGCCACTGAAAAAGTGGCAACTAATTTATAATAATTGATTTCTTTCAATTTTATCATAAAAATTCCCCCAGTATTATGAATACTTTTCACAGAACATAAAGGGGGTTATCACCCCCTTTAAATTCCCAAAAAAGGATAATACTGTAATCTATATGTTATCGAAAAAATTAGTTTTCTTACGAAAACTAATTTGAGGGATGAAAATTATAATATTACCTTATTTCATTGTTTTCAGAATATTGCCATTCTTCTTTAACTTTTTGCTAGAAAACTAATTTAAAAATTATTAAAATTATAAAAATTTTATTTAAAAACTAGTTCTCACTTTTCAGTGAGAACTAAGTTAGTGTATATTTTTGGTTAATCTAATCTTCTGATATTAATTATATATTCTTTACCTTTTATTTGGTTGATCAAATTTAATGATAGTAGTTTTTTGATATCTCTGCGTGCCGTTTGTTCTGTTTTCCCTACGTATAAAACGCTATAGGGTTCTTCAAGTAAAAGTTTTTTAAGAGTAAAGGGTTTCATTTCTTTGAGTAAAAACATCATTAAACTATGCTGTCTTTTGTTTATATATTTTTCATTTAATAAATGATTGTAAAAATCTCTTAATGCTAATTGTCTAATAATAAAAATTATACGGTTTTTAATTTCTTCTAATGATAAAACTATTCCTTCTAATACGAACTTAAGAAATGGGGTTACATCTTTTTTAAGTTTTAAGGTTTTTGAAAAGGCAATATAATAATCATCTATTTTTGAATAATAATAGTTTGATAGCATTTTTGACACATATTTTATTTCAGATGATTCTAAAATTAAAGTTTCTATCATTCTTGCGGTTCTGCCATTGCCGTCAGCAAAAGGATGTATAATTGAAAAGTAATAATGGGCTAAAGAGCCTCTGATAAAAGGAGATACCTTCATCATTTCATCACTATTGATCCACTCAATGTAAACATTCATAAGTGCTTTAATATCTTCAATTATTTTAGGCGGTGTATAAATACCGCCATGAGCTTTATCTCCTACTTTTACGATGTGAGTACGATATTTTCTTGGGATATTGTATTCGTAGTCTAAATTTGATGTAATTGTTTCATGAAGTTTTGAAATTATTTCTTCAGTAAGAATTATAGGATTTGAGGTTTTTGCAAGCTGTTCAACAAATTTATAAGCTGTCAGTAAGTTTTTGATTTCAGTTTGATGTTTTGATGTAGTCTTAATTTGATTATCATTTATAACTGCTGTAACATCTTCTATATCAAGAGGATTACCTTCAATTGCTGCTGTTCCGAAAATAGAGCGGATCATTAGTTCAGTTTCAAATTGTGCTGCTAAATTTGGTAATATGGGCAAATCTTTAATGGTTTCGTTTAATACAATGGCTTTAATAAGTAATGGATCTATAATTGTTTTATCATAATTAACAGTAAAATAAAACTTTCCAGATTTAAAGGTTAAATATTCTTTCATATTTTATCCTGTTTTGATAATTAAAATGTAACATACTTTTTTTGGATTTTCAAATAATTATAAAGTTGAACCTTAAAATTTTGATAATAATTTTGATACTTATATTGTAATTTTGTCAAAATATACAATGGTTATTCGGCTGTCAGACTGTAAGCAGGCAAAAAGTTGTACATATTTATTAATTAATGCTCGTTTACTCCAGTGTTCGTGGTTCAGTATTTTGGAATATTTTATTTATGAATTTTCAGTATCATCAATGCGTTAAACTCTTCTTTTAACCATTATTAAACCTACCTTTCTATTTTACTTTAGTATTTCCTTAACTCTTTGTCTACTTTATTGTAGCAAGTCCAACATTCTCGTAGCACGTCTGGTGCCACTTGCGAGGCAAGTTCCTCTAAAACCGCCATCCATGGCGCATTTATGGGAACTTGAATCTGAAAAATGTTTTTACTCGGGACTAATAAAACTATATTTTTGTAAAAAATGGGGTGATGCCAGGAGTGTAATTTAAGTTGCCAATTCGGGTATTATCTGTTATTGATTATCTGCTATTGAAACAGGAAAAGGTGATTTGCTGGAAATATTATGGGGAAAGATTTCTTTCAGGATAAACTAAAAGAATTATCGGTTACCGAGTTATTGATTATAGGGATAATTTTATTCAAAGATTTAAAAACTATTCAGGGTGTAAAACGAAATTTAAAATATTTAATATCGTTACTGGACGATGAAAAGGTTGATTTTGAAGAGTTTTCCAATGCCCTACTGAAATATGAACAATTCAACTCTTTTGTAAGTGAAGCTGTTTCTAAAAGTTCGAATCATTTAAAAGAGATTATTTTCCCTTATTTTAAGGCATTGGGAGACAGAATTGGCAAAAGTGCAATTGATGTGGTGAATAATCTGCTGCCTAAAAAAAGTACTTTTCTGAGAGTTTATCTTATCTATTATTTAAAAGCCTATGACCTGATAAAACTGAAAGAAGTAATAAAATATCTTGTAAACACCGGAGATGTAACACCCCTTGATTTCATACCTGAGCTTGGTGTTAAAATTTTATGGGAAAGCTATGATGAACTTTCAGAGTTAATTAAATACCCGCTTTTTTTTTCGAAAAAAACGTCTTGAGGAAAAACTATTTTTAATTTCCCTCACCTTAAGACATAATCCTGATCATATTAAAAATTTTTTAACTTTCTATCTAAATAAAAAATATGTATCCTCTTATAGCGTTCATTTCTATCTGTATGTGTTAACAGTACTTCTTTTTATAAAACTGGATAAAAAAGGATTGAGGCTACTATCAAAAGGAATCAGCGATGTAGAGCCTCTTTTTTCAAAAATAGCTGAAGCGTTCTACTTTCTTCTTGAAAATGATGATCACAAAGCCACAATAATTTTGCAGGAAGTTGTGCAAAATGCAAAAAAATCTTTTTTCAATAAGGCATGGTTTAAGCGTAGTCTTTTACAACTCATTATGATCATACTATTTCAGAAATATGATATACGGGATGAGCTTAATCAAATATTGAAATTAGCTAATGCCGATTCAAGCATTAATGGAGAAATTTTCAATAATTTAATTAAAAAGATTAAAACTAAATTTCAATTTTTTAGTAATCTGTATCTTTTTGGAGATATTTTTACCGGTTTTTATTACGCACTTTTGATTGGTGATGAGAATAAATTTATGAGTTACGGTTTTGAAGATTTATTGGGATACCCCTATTTAAATGGTGAATTTATCAATAGTCGAGAATTAAACAAATCCGGAAAGATTAAAAGCGAGTTTTTCAGTGTTATTGAACAACTTCATAATTTTAAATTTCCAAATCAATATATTAACGAAGAAGTTTTAAAATTGATAGATATAAAAGATGACAATGATAAAATAGTATGGGTTAAAGATTTAGAAACTAAAGAAATCATCCCCCATAAAATTGCAAAAACAAAACGAGGAGTGAGTTTTAAAAAAATTTACTTAGAAAAAATTCATAAAGAACATTATCATACCGAAGATGGTATGCTGGCTTCATTACTGATAAGCAGAAACTTTTACGCTTTTTTCAAATTGTTATCTCAATATGATAAATTTTATGTCAAAAAAAGCAGAAAAAACTTTTATAAGGCAAAATTGATTGAAGGTTTCCCCTTCACAGTTATAACAAGGGACGGTGAAGGGGGGAAAATCATGTTTTATAACGGATATTTTTATAATCATGTCATTTTGGAAAATTTATACGGATACAATTACATATTTTACAGTCTTCCGTCTTATTTAAAAAATTTAGAAAAGCTAATAAGCAAATGTGATGATATATTTTATTTTTTTAAAAGTGATGATTTCAATCTGATTTACCAAATAGCTAATAAGTTGTCTTTAAGGTTTAAAATAAACTTTGAGTTTTTACCGGATAGTAATTTACTGGATTTCGATGAAGAAATATCCAGTTGTAAATCTCTAAAAGTGATGGTTGATAAATTTGATAATAAGTTTGTGATATCATTTATGTATGCACCTATTGAAGAGATAAAACTGTTTACAGAGATAAAATATGTTGCAACCATGTTTTTTTACAATAACAGAAAATACTTCGTTACTCTTGACGAAAAACTAAAAAGTGAAATTGAAAAATTAGTCGGTAAATATGGAAAAAAAGGAAAACTTGAATTTGATAAAATAGAAGAATTATTAAAATTTCTCGCCGAGATAAAACAGGTTGACGGTGTGAGTATCGAAGTTTCCTCTGAGCTTTTTTTAAAAGATGTTTACAAAGTGAAGAAGGATAATTTTGAGTTAAAAGAAAGTGCTTCAGGTTCATATTTTGAGATAGATGGTTCTGTTAAGTTACAGGATAAGGTTATTAAGTTTCTTGACCTGGTTAGAGCCATTTCTGAAGAAAAAAATGATACCGGCTTTGTTCAGCTAAAAAATGGCGATTATTTACTACTTGATGATAAAGTCTATGATGAATTAAGACAGCTATCGATAATTGGTAAGACTAAAAAGGGGAAGTTTTTGATTCATAAAAAATTGAGACCTTTTGTATCTTCTAATAAAGCGTCTTTACTTGAAAAAAATTTGTTAGCTGAAAAGATAGATGAGATTAATGAAAAGATATATGCAATTCCTGATGGATTTTGTGGTGTGTTAAGAGGTTATCAGGTTGAAGCTTTTAACTGGATGAACAGGATGTTTGAGTTAAATTTTGGTGTTTGCCTGGCTGATGATATGGGGCTCGGAAAAACTGTTACTTCGATAGTTTTTATGGAGAGTGTGATTGGAAACACTCCTTTTTTGGTAGTTGCACCTGCTTCACTCATACATAACTGGGCAAGGGAAGTGAAAAAATTTTCAAAAAATTTAAATCCTGTTATTGTTAACAATCTAAAAACGTTTGATGCAAAAAATTGTAAAGGAAATGATGTGGTAATTGTGAGTTATGGTTTACTCCTTAATAGATTTAAAGTTTTTGAAGATACGAAATTCAACGTTGCTTTCTTTGATGAGGGGCATCTACTCAAAAATCCAGCTGCAAAACGCTCTATAATTGCAAAACGAATAATTGCACATCAGAAAATAGTTTTAACAGGCACACCGATAGAGAACAACCTTTCAGAATTATGGAATATAATGGATATCGTAAATGAAGGGATTTTGGGGTCTTACAATACATTTAAAGAAAAATTTTTGTCTGCTGATATAAATTCTAACCAGTTGAAATTGCTGAAAAAAGTTATTCAACCATTTGTATTAAGGAGAAAGAAAGGTGATGTATTGAAAGAGCTACCTAAAAAAACTGAAGTGATTATAGATTATGAGTTGAGAGAAGATGAAATCAGCTTTTACCAGGCATTGCAGCTTCATGCGAAAGAGAAACTTATGCAGATTGACAATGTAACTAAAAATGCGATGTCTATTTTAAGTGAAATTGTTAAATTAAAAATGGCTTGTTGTCATCCTAAATTAATAGATGAGGATGTTACTATAAATGAATCAAGTAAAGAAAGGGTATTTTTTGAAATTGTTGAAGAAATTATAGAAGGTGGGCACAAAGTTCTTGTCTTTAGCCAATTTGTTAAGTTTCTAAAAATCATAGAAAAAGGGTTAAAAAATAGAAATATAAATTATGCGTATCTTGATGGTAACACACCTGTGAAGGAGAGAAAAAAGATAATAGAGAGTTTTCAAGAGGATAAGAATATTAAAATTTTTCTACTGAGTTTGAAAGCTGGTGGTCTCGGTTTGAACCTTACAGCAGCGGATATTGTTATTCATCTTGATCCCTGGTGGAATCCGGCAGCTGAAGAACAGGCATCGGATAGAGCTTACAGGATCGGTCAGGTGAAACCGGTTACCGTTTATAAATTAATTGCTAAAAACACATTGGAAGAGAGAATCTTAGAGATTCAAAGTAAAAAGCGTGAGCTTGCGGATTTCATGCTGGAAAATACCGATAAAATAACAAAGCTCTCCATCAATGAACTTATAGCACTACTATCATGAAAAATATAAGAAAAAATAAATCATCACTATCATCATTTTTTAATTTGATAAGGTTGTAGCCATTTAAATTTTGTATAGGTTGTATCATTAATTTTTAATAAACGGTAAGAGTTCACGTATGATAAAGCTTTTTAAAAAAGAAAAATGGTAAAAAATAATTTTATCTATACAAGAGGTGGATCAAAATTCATGAAAAAACGGGTCAATTTTATATGAAAGTTGACAGTTTATTTATTACACACTTTTAAGGGGTGTGAAAAATATTTTAGCTGGTGTTAAAAGATTGTATTTTCATAGACGGCAGCGAAAGAAAAATGAGCCAAAACAGGTGACAATAGAGGATTTCCTGTTCCCAAAAAGTTCACTATGCCATATTTTATGAAAAAAACGGGGAGACTGCAGGAGATAAAATAATTGACAAAAAAAATATTTTGCTGTTAATAACATTGTTTGATTTGGTATGTTGTTTGATTAGTAGTTTTTTATAATATAAATACACAAAAATAAACCCAAACAGTTGAATATGCTTAATTAGCCAGAGGTGTATCTAAAGTCACCTTTAGAAGTATCTTTGGTTAGTTAATAAATTTAACAATAATTAATTATGGAGGTGGTTAGTATGAAAAAAAATTTTTATTTTGTTACTAATCTGTTATTAATTTGTGCTTTTTTGTTAATCCTTAATAATAGTTTGTTTGCTGATGGTTACATTTCAATTGGGGGGGGATATGGTGGTGAAAATAATAAAGCTAATATTTCAATAGATGGTGGTATAATCAGTACCTATGAACATTATAGAGCATTGTATGGAGTAGGTTTAGGTTATATTTTTTTAGATGATGAAGTACCAGAAAACACATTAGATTACCCTGTTCCACATTCTGATTATACTTATATAGGTACAAAAAATGACGGTGGAGAAACATTGTTGTTTGGTAAATTTGGTATAGAGATTGTGAAAAATAGTGGTTTTTTTGTTTATGGTCTTGGTGGAATTTCATATGTTAAAGAAATTGAATTAGCTCAATCAAACGCAACAGGTTGGTACTATACACAATCTGAAGATTCTAAAACCCATGGTGTTTATGGTGCAGGTATTGGATATTTCCCAATTAATAAGGGTATTGTTTTAATGTTAGATTTTGATAATAGAAGAGGTATTACAGGTGGAATTGGGTATAAATGGTAAAGTTATTAAAATCATTTTGTCAAATACAATAATAATGAGATCAATATTTTCACCAAAAAACTATAAGCAGATGTTTTGTTATTTAAATAAATGTAAGAGAATTTATGTTATTTTAAGGTTAATACTTTTAATAATATCAGTAAATTCAATTTTATTAACCTTTGGATGTACAGTAAAAGTACCCATGTCTCCTAAAGTCGATAAATTTTACGTTGAGGAAAAACTACCTGTAGAAGCTGGTTTGTTGATTAGTGAAGAAACTAAGAATTATGTTTTTAGAGGGCATCCAGAAAGTTTTACTGCAGGTGCACGCCCCCATGAATTTCCATTAGGAAAAGCTTTAGAAGACGCTTCTATTCAAGTATTTTCACGAATTTTTAAAAGATTATATTTAGTGAGAACACATCATGAAGCAAAAAAAATCAAAATTTTTATTGAACCTAATATAGAAGAATTTCATTTTAGGTATGACCAACTTAGTTATGCAGGATTTGCAGTAGCTGTAATCAGTAAAATTAAAATACATGTTGTTTTAGGAAGTGGTGAAACTATTATATGGGAAAAAAGCATAGAATCACCAGAACAAAGAAAAGGTCCTTGGGTTTTTAATCTTAAAGCTGAAAAAGAAGTTGGTGAATCAGCAACAGATGCTTTAATATATTCTTTAAATGAAGCTGCTAAGGAAATAGTCACAAATCGTAACATATGGGAATATGTTGAAAAAGTGTATAAATAAAACACTGTTTTAGTAGATTGTTAAATATAATTATCAGTATATTAATAAAACTTAGGAGGTTTATTGTTATGATAAAGACTAATTTTCTTGTTTTTTTTATCAACAATATCAAAAAGTTTGCCATATACTTAATTATTTTTTTATTATTAGGTTGTGTCTCTAAAAAAATATGGACTAAACCGGGATTAACCCAAGAAGAATGGGAAAGAGATAAGGCTCAGTGCATATACGAAGCACAAAAAGCTACAGTTGGCACATATGGTTTCGAAATACCCATGTTGGTTGAAAGCTGTCTTAAAGCCAAAGGATATACTCCCGTAAAGCAATGATTATTGTTTTTTTTATTGTAGTATTAGTGTCAACTATATTACTTTCGAAAGAGGTTATATAAAATGTAAAAAATTTAATGATTAAGGTATTAGGCTAGTAAGATATAGATAGTAAAAGAAATTACTTTTGGATTGTAATTACTGATCTAAAGATTAAACAGTTATGCCCACCCAGAGGGAGATAACTGTTTAATTCAAAGATGAGTAATAAATTATTGTTTGTTATTATATCTGTGTATAGCAGTTACCTTAAACTCAATTTCTAATTTGAAGGTTTTTAACATCTTTTGTATTGTTTCCCGTTATTATAAAAAATTCACTAGCTCTTATTGATTCTAATTTATACTTGTTGCAATCCCTTCGAACAGGAAAGTAAAGTCCAAAGTTCAACGTTCAAGGTTCAAAGTTAAAAATTAAATAAAAAACTTATCAATCACTACCAATATTTCCTCTCAACTTTGAACGTTGAACGAACTAACGCTGAACTATTTTAGGTCGCAATCCCTTCGAACAGGGTAACAAATTTCAACAACAACAGACAGAATGTTTAAACATCTTAATAAGCATTGTCGCAATCCCTTCGAACAGGGTAACAAATTTCAACTATAAAAAAGCTGGTTATGAAGTGATAGAAATAGAAATTGAAGTCGCAATCCCTTCGAACAGGGTAACAAATTTCAACTAGATACGTCATCTTGTTTTTTGATGACGATAAAGCAGGGTTGCAATCCCTTCGAACAGGGTAACAAATTTCAACAAGAAAATTTTGAAAAGGTTAATGAGTTATTACCAAATAAGTCGCAATCCCTTCGAACAGGGTAACAAATTTCAACCCAAAAACTTATTATTCGTTAAATCTTGATGACTTGAAAGGTCGCAATCCCTTCGAACAGGGTAACAAATTTCAACTTATTGCATTTCAACTTTTTGCTGACATCTCAGATACAACAGTCGCAATCCCTTCGAACAGGGTAACAAATTTCAACAGTACATTTTTTAAATATTAAATTGACAATACGTTAGCAACCTATTTTTAAAGTTCTCCGTTTTATTTTTTGCTATCTTTTCCAGGGGATACCCCTGTTTTTATAACTTACTGATAATTAATAATAAAAAATTTCGTGTTCACAATTCATAAACCGTAGATAATTTATTGATAGTACAGGATTTTATTTTTATGCCATAAAATCAAAAGAGAACTTTAAAAAATCGTATAACTACTTGCTATATAAAAACTTTACCTAAATTTTCTACTTTCAACCTTCCCATTTCTTCACATCCCATCAATTTTTGCCTAATTTTTAATCACCCAATCACAAAAAAATATTCATTTGTCAAGCAACACTATATTCTTTATATCATATTGGAAAAAAATCGACAAGATAATTTATCTTATTTAATTTTTTTACAAATGAAATGCCTATACCAAAAATTCTTCAGTTTATTGCTTGCTACACTGTAGCCCTTTTCCTGTAAATGTTTCATTAACTCGTCAAAAGTCATGTGTTTTAACTTTTCTATGTTTTCTAAAACGTAATCTTCAAACTCAATTTTCATGTTAGGCTTAAAATCAACAAAACAAGTTTTTATCCCTGATCTGTTATAAGCCTTTACAAGCCAAAGTTTTAACCCTTCTTCTATCGATAATCCCGTTATTTGAAAACGGGTGCAGTAATCAGATACCGTTGATTTCGGAATTTCTAAAGCTCTACTAATTGCACGATATGACAATCCATGTTGAAATCTTAACCGTAATACCTCTTTTACTGATGCCATAGCTAACCTCTTCATTGTTACTCCCCCTTGTTTAGTTTAGGGAGAGTTTAGAGGTTAGTTCTGCTTAACTCAAGGTGTCCGAATAGTAGCGCTATGGTGTCCGAATGTTTCCGATACGGGTGTCCGAATAAAAACGATATCACTGTCCGAATGTCAGCGATACGGGCAAATAACGTTGAAAGTTCCAACCAATGGGTTTCACACGATTTTATTACGTTTGGATATTTTTTACCCCATTTTCATTTAATTTATCTAATTCAATTCTTCCAGTTTCTTCCGTAGCTGATGTATAAATGGCCTTTAAATCCCTCGCTAATTCTTTCCTGTCTTTATAAGATATAAACTTCAGAGAGTTTCTTACCTGATGAACTATACATCGTTGAATTTCAGATTCTGGATATACCGCCCTGATAGCTTCATTTAAACCTAGTAAACCGTCTATACTGAATGTAAAAACATCTTAAACTTTTTCCCATGGAAGTCACTAATTAATTTCCTTACAATTCATAATAAGATTTAACAATATTTTTATTTTAGAAAATGTTAACTTAATATCTTAACCCTGCATAAGATGTTTTTTGTAATTTTACAGCCATATTTCGGACACTTTTACAGTAATTAACGGTAATTAAAATGATTATAAATAGGCTATAATTTATTGTTAATTCTAAAAATTATTTACTTTCAACTAATTTTATTTAACCTTATTTAACCCCATTCCTTCCATTCAAGTCCCTGTGCCGCCATTTTAAATTTCTTTCAATATCTATAAGTTAAATCTGTAGAATCAAAAGTAATCAACTAAATAGTCAAGATAGATTTCTATCATTCAGATAAGCCTTATGAGATTTTTCCACAATTTCCCTTGCACGCCAGAAAATGCATATGATAAAATTACTTATAGTTTATATTTTTAAAACGAGGCTAAAATGAATAGAGAAAATAAAACAATGAAAATAAAATACATAAAGTCGCCAGATTTTAAGCAGTATTACATAAACGGTGTCTATGGTGGCCTTAATGTTAATGGATTAGTTTCTGTTAAGCTATACTATGAAGATTTTGTTTTACCTGATGAATCAGAATTGGAATTTAGTGAAAATAGTGAAATTCCTAGTGAAACAATAAAAAAGTCTGATTATTATGGTGTTAGACAATTATTGGCTGAACTTATTATGGTACCAGAGCAAGCAAAGCTAATAGGACAATTTCTTGTCAAAATTGCTGATGATTATTTTTCAGAAAGAGAACAGAAGGGTAAATAATATATTTGAGTAGCAATCAATTATTCTAATTCTTTTGGCTCACGGTAGAATAGGTCGATAATATATATAGATATTTATGGCTACAACATTTTTTTATTAATTCTTCCAACCTATGTTTGGTAAGAGAAATATCTGGTCAACCGTAATTTTGATAAGTAAATTGCTGTGTTATCATGTTTGCATTTCTCTAAATCGTTAAATCTAGAAAATAGATAAAAATAACTTTTAACTACTAAAAAGATGCTGAATAAATTTACTCTAATTGATGTATGATTTTGCTTAATTTTTTTTGAATTTCCTTTGCTAAATTAATCAGTTCTTCATTATCAACTATGCTCATCTGAGCAACAGGATTAATTGCAGAAATTTCTACTTTTTTATCAGTTAATTCTCTAACCACAACATTACAAGGTATCATAGTTCCAATGTTTGGTTCTGTTTGCAAAGCTTTGAAACCAAAATTTGGATTACAGACCCCTAAAATTAAATATTTGTTCATTTCTGCTCCTATTTTTTCTTTAAATGTCTTTTGCATATCCAGTTCGAATAGAACTCCAAAACCTTCTTCTTTCAAAGACTTTTTTACACTCAAAACAGCTTTATCAAAATCTTTATCGATTGTTTTGCTAAAATAATAACTCATAATAGTCCTCCTTTAAGATAAAATCTTTATAATTATCAGTTTATTCTCTTTATTTTTTGTCAGTAATTTTAAAATTATAAAGTAAATTACTAAAAAACTAATTGAAAAAAGTGGTGTTGCAAAATTAGTAGCAAAGTTTTTGTCAAGAACTGTTCCTAACAGGGCGCCTAGAAATAGCATTATTACAGGCATGATATAAACAAGTAGCCCATTAGTATAAACACTTTTTTTAGGTATTCCTATTTCTACCATATCTCCCACTTTCACGTTCATGTCAGTTTGTAACTCAAAATGATGTGATTTCCCATGAGCAGTAGCACAGGATTCCTTTGATTTACAATTACCACATCCAACTGAAGGAGTAAGAGCTACAACTACTTTTCCATCTTGTTTTTTACTTATTACTTTTCCACAGGCGGTTGCATATTTACCCATAGCATTATCCTCTAAAATTTTTTGGTTTGATAACGTATTGACTGTATATGTATTAATCTATTATTTAGATGATTCGTTATTTTACTAAAGATTATTGCTAAGCTTAAAGTAAGGAAGAATCTTAGATAAATTGATAATGTTATCATACCAAATCACCTTTTGATTTGTCTTCTTTTACTAAAAATTGTCCCATCATTCCATTATCTTCATGCTCAAGTATATGGCAGTGATACATGAAAATTCCTTTTTTCTTAAACTTCATAATGAGTTCTACTGTGTCTCCATCTCTCAGTGCTATTGTGTCCTTCCATCCTCTTTCATGCAAAGCTGGGGGTTTTCCATTTCTCGATAAAACTTGAAACAGAACACCGTGTGCATGAAAATTATGGATAACATAATTCCTGCCGTTATTATTTATCATCATTCTATGCATACCCATATTGGCAGAAACTCTCCAAATTTCTGTTGTTCCAATTTCCACAATTTCGTCTATTCTGTTTATGTCAAATTGTTTTCCATTTATATTTACCATGTGTCCAAGCCCACTCAATACAAAATCCCTTGTTTTAAAAGATTCATCTTTAGTAATTTTATTAAAGTTTGCTAATCTTGGTGGAATTTCGTAATTTTTTCCTTTTTTACCTATTTTAAACTTTAGAAACTTATAGTTGCCATCTTCTAATGAAACAATATCACCTTCATTAATGCTTGAGAAATCGGCTAATATCTCTATTCTTTCACCTGGAGATAGAAAGATTTTATTGATTTCTATGGGTTTTTCTATAAAACCACCATCTGTTGCTATTAGAAAAATCGGTATTTGTTTATCAAATTTTAACAAATAGCTCCTAGCATTAGAAGCATTTAGTAATCTAAATCTTACAATTCCCCTTGGAACGGTTTTTTTGGGTTCTATGGCACCATTAACCAGTACAGTATTTCCAAGCATTCCAAACATGATATCTCTCATACTAGTGAGGTACACAAGTCTTCCATCGTTTAAGAATCGTTTATCCTGGATAATAATGGGAATGTCATCTATTCCATATTCATTTGGGATATTCAAATTCTCACTTACTTCATCATCAAGGATAAACAAACCACCAAGCCCCCAATATACCTGGGAAGCCGTTGTTCCTATTCCATGGGGATGATACCATACAGTTGCTGCTTGTTGGTCAACAATGAATTTGGCAGTCCATTGTTTACCTGGTAAAATTCTCTGATGAGGCCCACCATCCATCTCTCCTGGCACTATTATCCCGTGCCAATGTACCGTAGTTTCCTCATCCAATTTATTATTTACAACTATTTCAACAATATCACCTTTTTTTGCTCTTAATGTAGGGCCTAATATATTACCATTATAACCTAAAGTAGGAACTCTTACTCCTTCAAAAAATTCAGTAAATCCTTTTTGTACATTAATTGTATATTTAACATATCCCTTTTTTGTAGATTCATTTTTTTGTACCGGAGGAATAGGTAGATTATCCCAGTCTTCTCTGCTATTCGCATACAATACCTTCGGCGCTAATCCTGATAAAAAAGCGGTTGTGAGTAATCCTACATTAAATTTTCTTCTAGTAATCATAAAGCTACTCCTTAGTCCAGCTTTCCAAATCTCTTTTCATGCTGAGAAACTCCTCTTTGGTTATTTCACCTTTTGCGTATCGCTGTTTTAATGTGTTTAAGGCTTCATATGAACTCGATTTCTCTATGCTTTTATTTGAGGCTAAACCTTTTATAAGATAAAACACTGCATAAATTACTGCTATTAATATAACTAACCAGATAATCATGTTAAATATTCCTAAAAAACCAAATCCGTATCCACCACCAAATCCATGCATCATAGCTTACCTCCTCTTAAAAAAGGGGGATGTTGTGCACCCCCTTTTTTAATCATTGTCTGTATCGTAATTATCTGGGAAAGGTCCCATTACAAAGCCCCATGGGTTTACATGGAATTCAAATTTGTTGCCAGCTGCATCTACTACATCAACCTCATACATTGTTCCCATTGGCATTCTAAACTTTTCAACTTCTTTTACTTTATAACCTTTAAAGTTTTCTTTTAAGATTTTCTCTACTAACTTTTTGGCATCATCTTCAGTAATTTGTTTTACGTTACCTTGAAAGCCAGCACCGTATCCCATGCAATATCCTGGTCCGTATCCAAAACCTTGATTATAACCTGGCCCCATCATTCCAGGCCCCATTCCGTATCCTGCTCCTGGTAAAGTGCCTTGGTTGTAGCCTGGTCCCATCATTCCAGGTCCCATACCGTAACCATAACCTCTGCCAAATCCAGGACCGTGAGCAAAAGCCAATGTTGCTCCAAAAATTACAACAGTTGCTAATATCAATAACTTTTTCATATCTGTACCTCCTTAGTATTTTTTTGCCGTAGGCACTTATGGTAAGAGCATAAAGTATGCCAAAATGCCAAAAGCGTGTAACTTGTTGATAATAAAAGAATGATGTGGGGGAGAGTTGTTTTAGAAATTGTGTAATTTTTACACAACTGTGTAAATAATACACACAAAGTAGGTATGATATCGATTATGATTTAAGGATGTTTTACAGTCATATACCCAACCTATAAATGCTGATAGTATTGAGATTGCTTTGCTAACGCTCAGGGTGACGCCTTTATGTTTTTAGTCATTGTGTCAAAGTCAAGTAAAATTCCCCACCTTAGGGCCCTTAAAATTCCCCGGTTACTTTTTAGTATTTTTCATAGATTGTAAACTTTTAATTCTATAGCTTTCACCATTGATTCTAAATATATGAGCATGATGTACGAGTCTATCTATGATAGCAGAGGCTAAAACAACATCACCAAATATATTACCCCACTCTTCGAAAGACCTATTAGTAGTTATGATTATAGAATTATTTTCATATCTATGTCTGATTATTTCAAAAAATTCATCAACATGGTTTAAGGGTATTTTCTTGAAACCAACCTCATCAATTATCAGTAAATCCACACTTAAAAACTGTTTTAATACACTAAAATAACTACCATCTCCTTTCGAGGATACTAATTTTGATACCATGTCATTGGCGTGAATAAATAAAACCTTGTATCCCTTCTTTAAAGCTTCTAATCCTATGGCATTTGCAAGATGTGTTTTGCCTACTCCTGGATTACCCATGAATATTATATTCTTCTTCTCTCCTATAAATCTGCAACTACTTATATCAAGTATTTCTTGCTTATTCAGTTCAGGCTGATAAGTAAAATCATACATAGATAATGTCTTGGATGAATCCAGCTTAGATTTTGAAAATCTTTTCTTAAGAGAATTATTCTGCCTGTTTACTGACTCATCATCAAGTAACAACTCAAGAAAATCCAGGTAACTCAAACTGTTTTCTATTGCATATTGATTTCGGCTTGCTAATGTCTTCGCCATTCCGGATAATTTAAAATTAGTTAGTTTTCTTAAAATCTCTTTCATTGATATAACCCCCTTGGTTTGATAATAAATCATATTTGCTTAAATCATTCGAAAAACCACCACAGTTAACCGATTCTTTAGATGACGCATCTTTTTGAGTATATAAACCAGTTTCACATATCCTCTTTACTGACAAATAACTAATAGAATTAAACTCATTTGCTCTCTTACATGCCAATTCCACTATTTCTTCACCATAACTCTTCACCAAATTGAAAATTCCTTGCATCATACGGTGATAATGATGGGGCTTTTCTCCCTTTAATCTGTTATAAAATTCAAAGGTATTTGTTCCTATCCCGAGTGATTTTGCTTCATAATCTTTAGTTTTTAATTTCGGATTATGGGATTCATTTGTTATGAATTCTCCTACTGATTTAGATACCTTGTGAATTGCTATCTCTTCATATTTTTCATTGTAAATTTTTAATATATTACCATTGCAGCGAATATTTACTTTGGTGCCTATATAATTGTAAGGTACTGAGTAGTAATTATATTTGTAGGTAATGTGACCATAGCGGTTTACTATTCTTTCTGATATGTCATAAACCTCGTATCTCTGAGAGGGTAAAGGCAACAATTTACTCCTCTCTTTCTCTACAAATTGTTCAAAAGGAATTTTTCTTGTCGTGCCATGTATTCTCTTGTTACACACATTTTCTTGCCATTCCCTTAAAAGATCTTTGACCTTATAATAATCTTTTTCTTGAATTGATCTGAAAAAATTATTCTTCACATATTTAATTCCGCTTTCTACTTTCCCTTTCTCCTGAGGATATCTCACCTTACAAGCAAATGGACTACTGCCGTAATATTCAAGCATTGCTGCATACTCTTTCTGAATTACTGGTTCATAAAAATTTACTTTCAATACTCCAGATTTTAGATTGTCTATCTTGATTACCTTGGGTATTCCTCCAAAATATTCAAATGCATTAATGTGGCATCTTAAAAATGTTTCTACGTCCTGGCTCCTAACTATCTCATAATATTTATATCTGCTATGAGATAACACCATGCAAAATATCCAGCTTTTTACTTTTTTGCTTTTTTCGCTATCATAAAGATAACCTATGTAGCCGAAGTCCACTTGGGCTTCTTCGCCTGGTGGGGAAATTAAAGGGACATAAATTCCATTTGGGCCCTTTAGTTTCCTAACGTATTTTTTCATACAACTGTAGCTTACTGATAAGTCATGATCTCTTATTAATTTTTCATGGATCAATACTGCTGTTAAACCTTCTGAAAGATATTCGATTATTTCCTCTTTGTAAGCCTCTAAAACACTTACTCTTGAAAATTTAGGTGGTTCTACTTTGCCGTCTTTCACTTTATCCCTTATCTTTCTCACTGTCTTCCTGTCGATCCCTAATTCCCTGGCTATTTGGGAAATGTTTTTGCCCTGCTTTAATAGTGTTTGGACTGTGTAATACATTTCAACCCCCAGCATTTTATTTCCTCCAACCTGTGTATTTGTTGGAGGATGTTAACATACACAGGTGGGGAATTTTAAGGGCCTTTTACTGGGGAATTATTGTACCTTTAACATCATTGCGAGGAGCATTTGCGACGAAGCAATCTATTGTTATTAATAAGTTATATATCTATGATATCTTTTTATTGTGCAATATCCTCGATTTATTTATTTCTAAAGAATTGTATATTTTTAAGATGGAGGATGTTGCACAATACAAATATGAAATATTGCTAATGCATAAGTTGATCCGTAATATGTTGGTAATAAAGGGATTGCTTCGCTGACGCTCGCAATGACACATTACCATACCCTGTTGTTGCGAGGAACGACGTGACGAAGCAATCTTTTGCTTATCAAGAAGTTATAAAACCAATCATCTACTATTGTGCAACATCCTTGATGTTGAGAAATATGGAATTAGAAAATCTAGGTTATAACTTTTCTTTGTGTAATATCAATTTATAAAGTTAATTTTCGCCTTTTAGTATAAAAACAGTTTTGTGTCCTGAAAGATATTTTTTTGCAGCTTTTATCACTTCTTCAGTGGATGTGTTTTCTATAGAAGAGATGTAGTTATCAAAAAAACGTCCACCAAGTCCGAGTGTTTCAAAAAAGGCTGCATACCATGCGTTTTTATAATTAGTTTGGGCTTCCATTAAGATTCTTCCTGTAAGATAGTTTTTAGCTTTGTCAACTTTTTCATTATTTATATATTTTTCGGCGTTTTTTCCTATTTCATCAAAAGTGGCAAGTGCATCCTTCACATTTTTGTAATCAAGCCCAATATAATTTACAAATCGTGAATTGCAAAGTTTAGATGGATAAAAAGAGCCTACAGAGTATGCATATCCTTTTTCTTTACGTAAAATATTGAAGTATATTGAGCTCATCCCTCCTCCTAAAACTTCTGATAGAATTTTTACAGGGACATAATCTTCATTTGTAGCATCAGGAGCAGTGTAGCCCATGAAAAGTTTTGCCTGTTTAATGTTTGGGTGAGGTTTTTCCACAATTTTATCATTCTCAATATTGCTTTTTTCGCATTTTATCTGAAATTTTTCTCCTTTGGGTAATTTTGAAATAATATCAGTTAATATGTTTTTTTGTTTTTCTGAATAAAAACCAGCAATGGAGACCACCATATTTTTTGCCTGCAATAGATTTTTTATAAAATTTTCTGCATCATTAATGGTGAGTTTTTTTACTGTTTCTATTTCACCAAGAGTATCCATAGCGTAGGGGAAGCTACCATAAGTAGCTTTCATAAAAGATTTTATAGCAAGTTCATCAGGTCTGTCTTGAATAGCTTTGAGTTTTATTAATGTGATTCTCTTTTCATTTTCGAAAATATCTTTATCTATTTTTATATTTGTTAAGAACTCTTGTAATAGTGGTAATATTTCATCAAGGTATTTTGATGGTATAGATAAAGAGATCTCAGAAAAATCTGAAAGATTTGAAGTATTAAATGCACCGCCTAGGTCTTCTACAACTTTCAGAAGTTTGCTACTTTTTTCCCAGCTGTTTAAAGCCAAATTTCCAATACCATTGTTTTCATGGTTTTCTCTAAAAATTCCACCTTTTATCATGATAACAAGGCTGAATGTAGGATTGTAATCCCTTTTATTTTCTATCAAAACAGCTCCATTTTTTAGTGTCACAATTTTCCCTCCAGCTATTGAAAGTGAAGCAAAGAAAATAATTAATAGAATGGTTATATTAATCTTCTTTAACAATGACTTTTCTCCCAACAATTTTAAGTTTATCTTCCACAAACAATTTTACAGCTTCAGGGTATATTCGGTGTTCTTCTTTAAGAATTCTTTCTGAAAGGGTTTCTACAGTATCATTTGGTAATACAGGGACAACGGCCTGTAAAATTATAGGACCGTGATCTACCTCTTCGTCTACAAAATGCACTGTACATCCAGAAAATCTTACACCATATTCCAGAGCCTGTCTTTGTGCATTCAATCCAGGAAAACTTGGCAGTAGTGAAGGGTGAATATTTATTATTCTGTTTTTGTAAGTTCTTACAAAATATGGAGTAATGATTCTCATAAAACCAGCAAGACATACAAGATCAATTTTAAAGCTGTTTAAAACTTCAACAATTTTTTTGTCAAACTCTTCTACTGAACTGAATTCTTTTGGATTAACGAAAAAAGCATTGAGCCCTTTTTCCTTAGCAAATTTTAAGCCGGGCGCATCACTTTTATCGCTTATAACCACTGAAATTTGAGCATTTTTGATTTTTTTTGTTTCTATAGCGTTATAGATAGCTTTAAAGTTGCTTCCTCTTCCAGATAAAAGAACAGCAATGTTTTTCAAAAGTCCACTCCTGAAATTTTTACTGTTTTGTCACCTTTTTCTATAAAACCAATTTCGTAGGCTATGGTAGAATCTTTATTTAAAATATTTAATAAACGCTCTTTTTCTTCTTTTGCCACAACCACAATCAATCCAATACCCATATTAAATACTCTGTAAAGCTCTCTGTTTTCAATATTTGTATTTTGCTTGATAAAAGTATATTCAAAAAGTTCAGGTATTTTTTCGCTAAATATTTTTACTGAGCAGTTATCAGGAAGTATTCTCGGGATATTTTCGTAGAATCCTCCTCCTGTTATGTGAGCCATCCCTTTCACTTTTATATTTTCCTGTAAAAGTTTTTTTACTTCTTGGTAATATATTTTTGTGGGTTTTAAAAGAATATCTGCTACAGTTTGATAATCGTTAATTTTATCGTCGATTTTAAGATTTAAATAATCAAAGTATATTTTTCTCAAAAGTGAATAACCATTACTGTGGTATCCGTTTGATTTTATACCAATTACAACGTCATTTTCTGATATTTTTTTTCCATCAATAATTTTTTCTGCATCCACAACACCGACACAGAAGCCTGCAAGATCAAATTCATTTTGACCATACATCCCTGGCATTTCAGCAGTTTCACCACCAATTAGCGCAGTTTCTGCCTCTTTGCACCCTTCTGCAATACCTTTTACTACATCAGCCATTTTACTAGAGTCTAGTTTCCCTGTGGCTAAATAGTCCAAAAAAAACAGGGGCTTAGCCCCTGTCACAATTACATCATTTACACACATGGCTACCAGGTCAATGCCGATGGTATCATACCTCCCCGCCATAAAAGCTACTTTTAATTTAGTACCAACACCATCTGTGCCTGATACTAAAAGAGGTTTTTTATAATTTTTTATGAAGGATATGTCGAAAAGTCCAGCAAAACCGCCTATAGAATCAGGTACATGTTCATTAAAAGTTGATTCTACATAACCTTTTATTTTTTTTACAAATAAATTACCTTCGTCGATATTTACACCACTTTTTTTGTAATTGAGCTTATCCATTATTCAACTTCACCTTTTTTTAGTTTTTCGATTTCTTCTATAATGAGTTTTTCGGCGAGTTCTGGGACAATCTCCCATACAGCTTTTTCGATAGTTTTTGATAAAACATCTTTAAGTGTTTCTTTTATAAAATCTTCATTGATTATTTCAGATAGTGCTGATTTGATAATATTAGTTGAAATTTGAGCTTTTACATCTTTTAAAAGCTCAGTTTTTAAATTGTTAAGAGAATTTTCTATTGTTTTTACTAAAGTTTCAGTATCAAAACGCAGGGACACTTCTTCAGGTTTTTCCTCAATTTCTTCTTTTTCAATTTCTTCTTCCAAACGAACAGCTTCTGGTTCTACGGTAGTTTCAGGTTCTGTTTCTTCCAGTGAAGGTTCAATTTCTTTATCAATTTCACCCAAAGGAGGAGCTTCTTCGGTTATGTGCAATTCTTTTTCAAGAAGGTTTTCAACCTTTGCATCTATCTGAGATGGTTCTGCTTCAATTTTTTCTTCAAGTTCTTCGCTGGTGGTTGGTTTGACTTCTGGGATTTCAGCTTGTTCAGATTCTAAATGTTCAAAAAGTTCTTCTGATAATCCTTCTCCAGTCTGCACTTCTGTTGAAGTTAGCTCTTCTTCAAGCTCCTGGAAGAGTTCGTCAACTTTGTCTTCACCTACTTGTTCTTCAGCTTCTTTCTCCTCTGTTAATTCTCTAAGTTCCGACAATAAATCAACATCAGCTTGCTCTTTTACTTCTTCTTTAGGAATCTCTTCAGTGACAGATGGTTCAGTTACTTCTAAATCAGAAAAAATATCTTCGATGCCTTCTGCAGGTTTTTCTAATTCTTCGCCTGCTTGTATCTCTTTTTCAAGATCTTTGAAAAGATCTTCTACGCTTTCTTCTTTTTCAGTATCAATTTCAGTGATTTTTTCTTGTTTTTCTTCTTCAGTTTCTATTTCTCCTAAAATTTCTTCGAATTGTTCTGTCTCTTCTTTTTGTGCTTCAGAAGTTACAGTCGCGAGAAGTTCTTCTACATCTTCTTCCCTTTCTACCTTTTGTTGTGCAACTTCAGCAGCGGGAACTTCTTCTTTGATTGAAAATTTTTCAATTACTTCTTCCAATGCGGTAGAATTGAATGGTTTTAAAAGATAAGAATCGGCACCAACTTTTTCTAAGTCTTCTTGTTGAAAGTTATCAAAAGCACCTACAAGTAAGACAACTTTAGTATCAGGATAAGATGATTTTAATTCTCTTACAAACTCATCAATTTTTATGTCAGGTAGCTTATTATCAATTAAAATAACGTCTGGAGAAAAGTTTAGTAGTTTCTGCTTTGCTTCATCTGAAGAGAATGCTTTTGCAACTTCATACAGTTCATCATCCAAAGAAAGGTCAATAACTCTGTGGATTGTAACACTGTCATCAACTAGCATTATTTTTTTCTTCATAAGCAACCTCTATCAAATTTTCAGCGTTAAGTAAATATAACAATTTATGGTTATATTCCACAACACCTTTTATAAATTCTACATCAAAACTGTTTTTTTCGAAAGGTTTAAATTCATTATAACTTATTATATCATAAATTTTGTCAGCTAGCACCCCAATATATCTTTTTTCATCGGTCAAAAATATTACATATTGTGGTTTAGTATTTCCATCTAAGAACTTACTAAAATCAAATATTAATATTTCATCTTCTCCTTGTCTTTGTATGTCATTAATGTCTGACACATGCAATAAGTTGTTTAGATCAATTAAAAAACCGATTTTTCCACATTCAAACATCAATGCTTTCATGATCTATACCTTTTATAGCTTTTAGTATGGAATCTTCTGTAAATGGTTTAATGATAAAGCCATTCGCACCTAGTTCTAATGCTTTATCTTTATGTTTTTCAGTGGCTCTTGAAGTTACGACAAATATCCTAACTTCATTGTCCTGTAAAGAATTTCTTATTTTATCAATTAATTCATAACCATTAACGTTTGGCATTTCCAGGTCAGTAATAATATAAGGAAACCTACTTGTTTCAAGAATTTCTAAAGCGTTTAATCCATCTTTTGCTTGAACGACTTTATAGCCATTTTTAACTAAAATATCTGATAAGTATTTTCTTACCGAAATTGAATCATCAACAATTAGAATTCCATTTGAATGATATGAGATGGTTTTTTCATCTTTTGGTTTATCAATTTTTGTGAAATCTCTTACCTTGATTTTTGTTGAGAACAGACGAACAGTATCTAAAATTAGTCTTACGTCGCCTTTGGGACTTACTGAAGTTCCCAAGAATTTATTTATTTTCACTAAAAATGGCTTAAATTTTTTGGTTATAGTAGTTTCTCTACCTAAAATAGATTCCACTTGAATCATATATTTTTTTTGTGGACCATCTACAAGTATTCCAAATGAATTTTCCCTGAATTCATTTTTTTTCTTTACACCCAAAGCAACCATTAAATCTACAATTTCATAAACTTCATTTCTCAGATTGTAAAAGAAATGCTCTCCAATTTTTTTGATTTTATTAACTTCCAGAGGGATGATTTCGTATACAGATTGAAGTGGTATGGCAAAGATATGTTTATCTTCTTTGACGATCAAATATTCGGCAATAAATTGAGTTACGGGTATAACAAGGATAAATTTTGTAAATTTGTCTTTTTCTGTGTAGACAGATACTGATCCTCCAAGATTTTCAACAATACGTTTTACTACATCAAGGCCTATTCCTCTGCCTGAAACATCTGTGATGGATTCTGCTGTAGAGAATCCTGGTGTAAATATAAATTGCAAAAGATCGTCCATTCTTAGATTATTTGCTTCATATTCTTGTATAAGTTCTAAAGATACAGCTTTTTCTTTTACTGTATTTATATCAATCCCTTTACCATCATCTTCTATTTCAAAAATTATGGAAGTTCCCGATCTGTAAGCTCTTAAATATATACTTCCAGTAGCTGGTTTGCCTTTTTCTTTTCTTTCTTTCTCTGTTTCAATACCATGTGAAACAGAATTTCTTACAAGATGTAAAAAGGCATCATTGATCATGTCGAGAATAGATTTGTCTATTTCGATCTTTTCCCCAGAGATGAAAATATTAACACTTTTACCTTCATTGTTTGCAGTAATTGTTGCTGTTCGCATAGCAGTATTGAACAGGTTTTTTACAGGAACCAATTTCATTTTTGTAAGACTTTTTTCAATGGAGTCAGTTACTCTATTTATGTAAAGAATATCAGTTTGAAATTGGGACAATTTGTGGAAAAGTTCAGAAATCAAGCTTGAAATATCGTTACCGACTTCAACTAACTGTCTGGTTAATATATTAATATCGGTGTATTTATCAAATTCTCCTTCAAAAAAATCTGATAATATTATGCTTTCATTGTCTTCATTATTTCCTTCTTGTTGCAATGAATACATATATTTTTCCCTGAATTCATCAAGGATTTTATTTAATCGTTGTTTTGAGTATTCAAGTTCTTTTGTAAGAGCAAGAATCTCTTTTAAAGATTCTCCTTGTCTGTTTCTTGCAACTATTAATTCACCTGCGAGGTTTATAAGAAAATCAATCTTTTCAATATTTATACGGATATAAGAATCTATAGAATCGGGAGTTCTGATAGGAAATTCTTGGTCTATTAGTTTTTTCGATGGCTTAGCAACTTTTCGTAATTCCGGTTTTGTTTTTGCTGGTATTGTTTCATTGCTTTTTAAATAAGATGTTATCTTGTTTATATATTTTTCTTTTATATTTTCATCTAAATCATTCTTATTTTTTTTTAAATGTTCATCCAACTTGTGAAAGAGTTCTAATAGAAATAAAAAGATTTCTTTATTTCGTTTTATTCTCCCCCCTTTGATCCCTTCCAGTAAATTTTCAAGGGAATGGGCAACTTCTGAGAAGTTATTAAATTCCACCATTGCAGAAGAGCCTTTTAAGGTATGAGTGCTTCTAAAAATTTCTTCAATAATAGACCAATTATCAGGATCAGAAAGGAGAACATTGATACCGTTAAATATGGTATCAAAATGTTCTCCAGATTCCATTAGGAAAAAATTTACTAATTCCTGTTTATTAATATTTGCCATTTTTACTCTACTTTAAATTTGTTAACTGCTTCATTGAGCATTTCAGCAAGTTGGGATAGAGTTGTAATAATCTTGTTGGTTTTCTGAACGTCTTGAGCAGTAGTTACTGCAATTTCTTTCACTTTTTCAGTTACTTCGATTACTTCATTGGTCTCTTCAGCTTGAGAGGAAATACTTTCTGTCATCCCTTTTACCGCGTTACTCACTTTTTCAAGGCTTACATTAATTTCAATTAACGCATCTCCTGCCTCTTCGGTTTTCTTCGAACTAAATTCAATTTTGGAGGAACTTTCTTCAACGAGTTTTACTGTATCACTTGTCTCTGATTGTACTGTTTTTATAAGATTAGTAATTTCTTCTGTTGCTTCATTTGTTCTTTCTGCAAGCTTTCTGATTTCATCAGCAACCACTGCAAATCCGTGTCCATATTCACCTGCCCTTGCTGCCTCTATAGCTGCGTTGAGAGCAAGAAGGTTTGTTTGGTTAGAAATTTCACTAATCACTCTTGTGATTTCGTTAATCTCCATTGATTTTTCACCAAGGGATTTAACTTTTTTACTGGCGAGTTGAGAATACCTTCTAACGTCACTCATAGCCTCAATGGTTTCTTGAAGTAGCTTACTACCGCTTTTAGCACTTTCGTTTGCCTGTAAAACTATATCAAGGGTTTTGGTGGCATTATTCACAACCTCAGTCATTCTATTTTTAAAATCTTCCAATTTTTGAACAACTTTTTCAAGCTCTTCAATCTGAGTACGTGCTCCAGAAGTTGTTTTTTCTGAAGATTTAAGCAGTTCTTCTGTAGACACAACAATGGAGTCACCAGCTTTTTTAATTTCAGCAATTAATTCTTTTATACTTTCTGTCATGAGGTTAAAAGCGTCTGCTACCGCTCCTAATTCATCAGCGGTAACTTCTGCTTGAACGGTCAAATCACCATCAGCGGCACTCGAAACTACATCCATCAGATGTATTGCTTGTCTTTGTAGCCTATTTCTGTCTTCTTCCGTTTGAATATAATTTTTTAATTCATCAAGCATTTCATTCAAAGTATTTGCAATATCACCCAGTTCATCTTTTCTTTTAATATTAACCCTTACATCATAATCACCTTTTTGAATTTTACGCATTGTTTCATTTATTTTGAATAATGGGGAGAAAAGTATTTTGAAGAGGATGAAAGTTAAAATAAACACTAAACCAGCAAAACCTATAGTATAAAGGATTGATTGCTGTCTACCTTTTTCAACTTGACCTAAGATATAGGCTTTATTCTTAAAAAATCCTACTATAATACCAAATTTATTAAGTTTTACTCTACCAATAGAGCCTACAAAACTGTTGTTTTGGAAAGAAATCTCTTTATTGATTGATGATTTTTTAAAAAGGTTGTTCTTTTCTTTTTTTACAATATTTGTAAAAAACTTATCAGGAGCAATAATAAGTGTATCCCGCACAAGAGTATTTAAAAGTACATTACCATCATCATCTAGAGTTATAACAAAACCATAATTTAAAAGATTTTTTGCTCCTGTATGGCAGCTCTGACATGTTGGCTCAGCATTATGAGTGTCACTCACAGTAAATGATTTGTTAATTGAAGTGAATATGTAGTTAGCATCAATTACTGCGCCAAGGGCTCCAATTACTTTACCTTTTTCAAAAATTCCTGTGTAGTAGACAAAATAAGGGAAATCTAAAGAGAGTATAGGTTCGAAATAAATCTTTTCTTTTTCTAAGTCTTCAAAATATATAAATTCATCGATACCAGGTACGTCTCCTTTAAATAAAAACTTTTTATTCACATAATTGTAATCTTGGTCTATTACAAAAAAACCCTTAATATATCCGATTTCTTTTCTGGCTAAAAGGTCATTAAAGACTTTATTAAGTTTTCTCTTACCTTCATTATTTTTAAAAGCATCTTTTAGTTCTTGAAGTTTAGAGGTAACTGATACTGTAGAAATTATATCCTCATTTATCTGGTCTAAAATCACACGGACATTATTAACCTTACCAGAAAGTTCTTTTTGTACCTGAGATAGAGCCAAGTTTGTAGAGTTTTTGTAGATAAAATAAGAAGAAATAAATCCTGTAACGAAAATCAGTAAAAGGATCAAAATGAAAAGCTTGACATTCAAACTAAGTCTCATGGTCCACTCCTTTTAATCAATTTTGAATACGTTATAGCACTTTAACACATCTAAAATTTTGATTTCATCATTTTGATATTTACATTTAAAGCTAAATAATTCTTCGTCAACGGGTTCAATAGAAGGTTTTGGTATTGATATCATTTTAGATGATTCATCCACAAAAATACCCAATAATTCATCTTTTGCTTTTATAATAACATATCTTGTGTCAATTGTCTTTTGAACTAATGTTTGATTGAGATAACTTTTCAAGTCTAATATTGGTATTACTTCCCCCTGATAATAAACTAAACCGAGTAGATGTGGTGGTGCACCAGGGATTTCCACAAGTGGTTTAAAATCTAAGATTATATAGACATCTTTTAAGTTGATAAAAAATATAAAATTTCCTACTTTACATTCAATAAATGTTTCTTTTTCTACCTTATCTGCGAAGACATCTTTTTTTAGTTTTTTATCAAGGAGTTCTTTGATCACAGAAACCTCTTCACAGTTTTGATCAATTCATCAATATTAAAAGGTTTTACGATATATTCATCAGCACCTTGTTTTTTACCCCAAAATTTATCACTTTCTTGCCCTTTGGATGTTACGATAATTACTGGTATATCTTTTATAAGTTCGTCTTTTTTAATTTCTCTGCATACTTGATATCCATTTTTACCTGGCATAATAACATCTAATATAACAAGGTCATAGTTATTCTTTTTAACTTCTTCAATAGCTCTATCACCATCTTCAACAGGTACTACTATATACCCTTCAGCTTCTAACGCTTTTCTCATAATTTCTCTTTCAGTGGCGCTATCTTCTGCAATTAGGATTTTTTTCATCTTTGCCTCCTATTTTATATCTCTAGAAAACCAGTTAATACTAATGCACCAATTGTATTTTTGGCTATTTGTTTGTTGTTGCCAAAGTATTTTACAATTTTTCCAACATTTTTATTTCCATCACATAGTTCATAAATTTTTTTCTCAAATCTACTTAGCGATGAAATATTAGTATCCACTTTTTTGGGCTTTAAATTGTCGTCAAAAATTATTTTGTTTATTTCGATTTTTTCTTCTTTAAATACATGGTATGAAGGAATAAGGTTGGAAACGTCATATTTGAATCGCGAGTGGCAAGTTTCTGGTATATCTACTTCATCTAGGTAATACCTAAAATCTTCCTCTAAAATCTGCTCAATTATTGAAAGAAGATATGATTCATAGTATTTTTGGATGTAGCTGTCATCAAAGTTCAAATTTCTTAATTGTTCATAAAGCTCGGATAATGTTTCTACTTCCATTAGGCATGTATTGCAAATATCTTGGAATAGCTCGTAAACATCATGAAATTTATTGTCTCCAATCCATGCATGAATTATAAATCCATGTTGAATGTAGAAATGAATATCCCTCTCATTATTAAAAAAAGTAAGAACCCCTTCAAATTTATCGATTAGCTCCTTTAGTTTCTCTAGAGTAATCTCAGTACCTTTAACATCACTTATCATGTATCCTGTTTCAAATTTTAATGTCTTTTCAATTAAAGCTCTCAAAGATGGTAATACGCCATCTTCTACTTGTTTGATTATTTTAGTCATTACATTATCTTGAAGTTTGTTGATAGGAAGTACAGAAACAGATGATTCTTCTGCTTGTAATGATTCATAATCTGAAGAGCTAAAATAGTCAGCGGATTTTTCTGCGGTGTTACCTGCTTTGGTATTTAGCATCTCTTCAACTTTGTTTACTAAATCGTCTGCTTGAAAAGGCTTGGCAATAAAGTCTATATTTGTAAATCTTTCTTGAAATCTTGTTCCTACGTCTTCAGCTCTACTGGTAATTAGTAAAATAGGAGTATCTTTATTCATTTCGTTTCTGATAAGTTTTGCGAATTGAAAACCGTTTAATTTTGGCATAATGAAGTCGAGTAGTATGATATCTGGATTAAAACTTTTCAGGATTTCTAATCCTTCTTCACCGTTATATGCAGATTCTAACTGATAACCATTTTCTTCAGTAAAGATCATTTTGAAAAGACGATGCATAGTTGGGCTATCGTCTATTGCAAGTATCTTAGACATTTTAACCTCCAAATCAAATATGCCAGTATGAAGGGATATATATGCTTTTATATTCCTCCAAAGCGTATCTATCTGTCATCCCAGCAATAAAATAAACAATGGAAAGTTTTTTATCCCCCGTAATAGATCTAAAAGACTTGGGAACCATATCAAAGTTTTCCTCATAGTACTTGTATAAATCAAATAAAATCTTATAAGCTTTATCAAACTCTTTTTTTATTATATCACAAAGGTAAACTTTATCAAATAAAAATTCTCTTAAATTTTCGATAAGTAATAGCATGTTATCGCTCATCATAATCTTTTCATAATCAGCTTTTATTGTAGATGTTACTACATCTTTCACTGCATTGTGGATCCTTTCACCGTGAGATGCGCCCAAATTTTTTATGATATTTTTAGGGATGTCATTTTCTGAGATGATTTTTGCTCTTATGGCATCATCAAGATCATGGTTTACATAAGCAATAATATCCGCAATTCTAACAATTTGCCCCTCAAGGGTTTTTGCTAATTTTTTTTCATCAAAAATGGGACCTTTTCCTTTTGAATGTTTTAGGATACCATCCAATACTTCATAGGTGAGGTTTAATCCTTTGCCGTCTTTTTCAATTTTTTCGACAACAGTAATTGAGTGCTCATAATGTTTAAATGGTTTACCGATAATATCGGATAAAATTTGCTCTCCGGCGTGTCCAAATGGAGTATGACCCAAATCATGCCCCAATGCTATTGCTTCCACCAGGTCTTCGTTTAAACGAAGTGCTTTAGCAATTGTTTTTGCTATCTGCATTACTTCTAAAGTGTGTGTGAGTCTTGTCCTATAATGGTCTCCAGCTGGAGATAAGAAAACTTGTGTTTTGTGCTTTAGTCTTCTGAAGGCTTTTGAGTGGATTATACGATCTCTATCTCTTTGAAAATCTGTTCTAAGCTCACATTTTTCTTCTTTTTTCTTCCGTCCTTTACTTTTAATTGACTTTGCAGCTTTAGAATGTAAATATTTTTCCTCTAAAGCTTCAAGTTCCTCTCTTATCATGAAATTTCCTATATATATATTTGTTCACAGGTTCGGGTACAAAGCAACTTACATCTCCACCAAGTGAAGCAATCTCTCTTACCATGCTTGAGCTTAAGAATATATATTTTTTATTAGGCATGAGAAAAACCGTTTCACATTCCTGATAAAGTTTTCTATTCATCAAGGCTAATTGTAATTCGTATTCAAAATCTGATACAACTCGTAAACCTCTCAAAATAATATTTACGTTTTTTTCTTTCATGAAATCAACAAGCAATATAGAAAATGGTTCTATCTCGACATTATGTAAATGGGCAACAGATTCTTTAATCATTTTTACTCGCTCATCCAGGGTGAAAAGAGGCTTTTTCCTTTTATTTTCAGCTACAGCCACAATTAGGCTATCAAACATTTTGGCGCCTCTTTCTATAATATCTAAATGGCCATTTGTGAGAGGGTCAAAAGTTCCAGGATAAATCGCATTCATTGAGCAAGCTCCAAATAATAGATTTTTGTGTCTCCATATCGTTTTTCATCTATCAAACAGAATTTGTCTATTACTTCAAATTCTGTTCTAATACTTTCTTCATATATTAAAATTCCATCATTTGCAATGATTTGATTTTTAAAAATTGTTGTTAACAATCTTTTTGAATCTACCCTGCCATAAGGGGGATCAATAAAAATAATATTAAAATCAAGTTTTAGTTTGTTTAAAACTTTAAAAACATCCCCTTTTATTACTTTAAAGTTACTTAGTTTAATTAAACTGAGATTGGATTTTAATGATCTTGTATCTTTGTCTACAAAGACAACTTCTTTGGCTCCTCTACTAAGAGCTTCAATACCAAAAGCTCCAGATCCAGCAAATAGATCTAAAACTGTAGCATTGTTGATTTTGTCATAGAGCTTTGAAAATATTGCTGATCTAACCTTATCGCTGGTAGGTCTTACCCCAGAACTCTTCGGCGATTTTAAAGATAACCCTTTCAGTGAACCACCTGTTATTCTCAATATACATCCCCCACACTTGATCTGCGATTGATTTAAAATTTACCTCATTAGTATATTCAATGTCCCAGGTTTTTGCAATAATACCTTTATAATTAGGAAAGTTTTTGAAAAGCTTTGGTTTGTGTGTCGTAATTTTACAGTAGAGGTATATCGCAAAGGTTTTAACAATATCACCGAAAGATGGATGAAAATAGCCTCCCACTATATTGTCTTCAATTTTTGATTGATTATGTAGGCCAACTCTTAAAACTGTAGCGCCTAGTTTAATTGCACTAATCAGATAAATAGTAGAAATAGCTAATACTTCAGGAAATGTAAAATTAAGTGAAAATTTTTCTTTTAATAGTTTTGCAAGATGTGTGCTTTTTAAAACGACTGTGGGATATATCCTTAAGAACTTGTATTTCAAATTAGAAAGATAATTCAGATTTAATAAAATATCTTCCAATGATTCACCATACATTCCTACCATTAACTGGATACCAATGTTAAAGCCATTTTTGCTTAAAAGAGTTATTGTGTTTAATACGTCATCTTTTGTGTAAAATCGTCTATTTTTTTTTAAGACATCATCAGAGAAACTCTGAATACCGAGTTCAACAGTTTTAACATTATTACTTTGAAGCTCTTTTATAAAATTTTTATCAAATCTTTTTGGGTATGCAGATATTCTCACTTGTTTAACATCGATTTGCTTAGTTAATTCATAAAGAAAAGCTCTTTTATCATCAGACAAGTAATTGAAACTTCCACCATAAAAAGCTATTTCATCCCAACTATCTTTTAACTTTTTATAAAACTCAAATTGTTCTAGAATATCTTTTTTAAAGTCTTTGATATTTGTGCCAGAGATTATATTTTGGTCACAAAAAATACACTTTCTGGGACAACCCTGAAAAGGGATAAAAATGGGGAGAATGTTATATTTAGACATTAGTCAGCTTTTACAATTGATTGAATATGATCTAATGCTTTTTTTGCTGCATCCATTTCTGCTTTTTTCTTATTTTTGCCAGTGCCTAAAAAAGTGCAGTTATGCAATTTTACTTCTACAGTAAAAACTTTGTCATGCTCAGGACCTTCTTCCTTTACAATTCTATATTCAGGCAAATAACCAAATTCTTTCTGAGTAATCTTCTGCAATTCTGTTTTAGGATCAATAACCTTCTTTCCTTGTATATATTCGTCAATCAGGTCAGACATAAGCTCAAGAACTATTCTTCTTGCCTCATTGTATCCACCATCTAAATAAACAGCAGCCAAAAGTGATTCAAAGGTATCTGCAAGAAGCGATGGCTTTCTATTTCCACCAGTTACAATCTCACCTTTACCAAGCCTTATAAAGTTATATAGATTAATTTTTTTTGCTATTTCGCTGATAAAATCTTCGCTTACAAAAAAGGATCTATATTGGGAAAGTACACCTTCATTTAAATCTTTATACTTTATTATCATATATTCGGTAATAATCAACTGTAATACTGCGTCACCTAGAAATTCTAAACGCTCATAATTTTTCTTTAATTTTTTTTCATAGGCATAAGATGAATGAGTAATAGCCTCCAATAAAAGAGACTTTGAATTAAAAGAATAGCCTATGATTTTTTCTAACTGCTCGTAATTATTCATATTTCTTTAACAAGAGACAGGCGTTTGTTCCACCAAAACCAAAAGAATTGCTAAGAGCGTATTTAATATTTGCTGTTTTTGGTTTGTTTGGTACATAATCCAGGTCACACTCTGGGTCAGGTTCATCTAAATTTATTGTAGCTGGTATCATTCCATTTTTGAGTGCCAGAGCACAGTATGCTGCTTCAACACTACCTGCAGCACCTAGAAGGTGACCCGTCATAGATTTTGTTGAGCTCACCATTAGTTTATAAGCATGTTCACCAAAAACAGTTTTTATTGCTCTTGTTTCAATTGCATCATTATAAGGTGTGGATGTACCATGTGCATTAATATAATCAACATCTTCTGGGTTAATTCCTGCATCTTTAATGGCCATTTTCATTGCTCTTACAGCACCATCACCAGATTCATCAGGAGCAGTGATATGGTAGGCATCCCCAGTCATTCCGTATCCTACAACTTCAGCATATATTTTTGCATTTCTCTTCAAAGCATGTTCTAGTTCTTCTAAAATTAAAATTCCTGCACCTTCTCCCATTACAAAGCCGTCTCTATCCTTATCAAAAGGTCTGCTTGCTTTTTCCGGTTCATCATTTCTTTTTGAAAGGGCTTTCATGTTTGCAAAGCCAGCAACAGCTAATGGTGTAATGGCGCTTTCAGCACCGCCAGCAAACATAATTTTTGCATCACCACGCTGAATAATTTTAAAAGCATCACCTACAGCATGTGAACCTGTAGCGCAGGCTGTTACAACACTACTGTTTGGTCCTTTAAGACCATACCTAATAGAGATAGCACCACTGGCCATATTGATAATTGCAGAAGGGATAAAAAAAGGTGATACACGTCTATATCCTTTATTAAGATAAATTTCATGTTGTTCTTCAATGGTCTGGAAACCACCAATGCCTGATCCAATTATTGCACCAGCTTCTTCATGTTCTATATTATCAAAATTTAAGCCAGCATCTCTTGATGCTAATTCAGCTGCTACAAGTGCAAAAACAATGAATTCATCGAAACGTTTTACATCCTTTTTGTCCACATAATTTTCAGGAGTTAAATTTTTTACCTCTGCTGCAATTTTTACAGGGAATTCTGAGGCATCAAACTTTGTGAGTTGACCAACTCCAGATTTACAAGATAAAAGTCCTTGCCAATTTTCATCTACTCCAATTCCTATAGGAGTTACAAGACCAATACCAGTGATAACTACTCTTTTTTTCACAAAATCCTCCTGCATTTAAAAGGAATAAGGGGAATTCCCTTATTCCATATGTTCTTTGATGTAGTTTATAGCATCTTGGACAGTTTTAATTTTTTCTGCTTCTTCGTCTGGGATTTCCATCCCAAATTCTTCTTCAAATGCCATAATTAACTCAACAGTATCAAGAGAATCAGCACCTAAATCATCAACGAAAGAAGATTCTGGTTTGATCTCTGATTCATCAATGTTGAGTTGCTCAGCAATGATTTTTTTTACTCTTGCTTCAATATCTGCCATTTGTTCCTCCTAGTTATTTTATTAAGGTAAATACATACCACCGTTTACATGAATTGTTGTTCCTGTTATATAATCGGCTTCTTCAGATGCAAGAAAAACTACAGCATTTGCTACATCTTCAGGTTTACCAAAATACCCAAGAGGTATTTTTTCAAGCATCACTTTTTTAACATCATCAGGTAGTGACTCTGTCATTTCTGTTTCTATGAAGCCTGGAGCTACTGCGTTTACTCTAATACCTCTTGATGATAATTCTAAAGCAACGCTTTTAGTAAGGCCAATTAAGCCACTTTTTGTAACTACATAATTTGATTGTCCAATGTTTCCGGTGAAACCAACTACACTGCTTATATTGATGATTTTGCCGTAACGTTTTTTCATCATCCCTCTACTTACAGCTTTGATGCAGAAAAAAGCCCCTTTAATATTTACATCAAAAACATCATCAAAGTCCTGCTCTTTTAATCTTAGAATAATATTATCTTTTGTTATTCCTGCATTATTTACTAAAATATCCACTGAGCCAAGCTCTTTTTCAATCTCTGATACCATTTTTTTTACATCTTCTTCCTTTGTAACATTACATTGATAAATTTTGCAAATCCCATCACAATTTTTATTTATATAATCCGCTACTTCAAGAGCTTTGTCCTTATTTTGATTATAATTTATGGCAACTTTGCACCCTAATTCACCAAATTTTATGGCGATAGCTTTACCAATACCTCTTGATCCCCCAGTAACAAGAACCACTTTATCTTTGAAGCTCATATTTCCTCCAATTTTTCGAGGTCATTCACTTTTGAAACATTAATTGTTTTGACTTGTCTGTTAATTTTTTTTATCAATCCTGTCAACACATTTCCTGCACCCACTTCAATAAAAGTTGTGAATCCATCTTCAATCATGTTTGTTATCAGTTGAGTCCATTTAACGGGAGATGATACCTGTTTAATTAGTGCATCCCTGACTTCATCAGCTAGTAGCTCTTTTTGTGCAGAAACATTATTGTAAACAGGTTTTTTTAAGTCGGAAATTTTTGTGTTCATTAAATACTCAGCCATTTTCTCTTCGGCAGGTTTCATCAAGGAACAGTGAAATGGTGCGCTTACCGGCAGTTTTACCACTCGTTTTGCACCTATCTCTTTTGCCCTTGTAATAAATTCGTCAACGGCTTCCTTATGGCCTGCTACTACTAACTGATTTGGTGAATTGTAGTTTGCAGGTTCTACTATATAATTTTCTTTTGATATTTCATTGCAAAGTGATTCCACATTTTCAGTATTTGCTCCAATAACAGCAGCCATTGCACCTATTCCGACAGGGACAGCTTCTTGCATGAATTTTCCTCTATTGTGTACTGCTAAAAGAGCATCTTCAAAAGAAAGGCCACCTGCTGCCACGACAGCAGAGTATTCTCCAAGAGAATGTCCTGCAAAGCCGTCAGGCTCAAATTTATCTTTAATTATGTTGTAAATCCCGATACTCATTGTGAGTAGAGCTGGTTGGGTGTTAAATGTTAGTTTTAATTCTTCTTCTGGACCATCAAACATTAATTTGGATAAACTGTAATTGAGTAGCTTGTCGGCTTTTTCAACAAAATGTTTATAGCTATCAAATTTATCATAAAAATCTTTACCCATTCCTACAAATTGCGATCCTTGACCTGGGAAAACAATTGCTATTTTACTCATAACTCTCTCCTTAGAATGTAAATACTGTGGAGCCCCAGGTGAGACCACCACCGAATGCTGCTGAGACGATATTATCTCCTTTTTTAATCTTCCCTGATTTCACTGCAATATCTAAAGCTGTGGGAATAGATGCAGCAGATGTATTACCAAATTTATCGAGAGTAATAATTACCTTATCTTCACTTAAATTCAATCTTTTTGCTGCAGCATCAATAATTCGTAAATTTGCTTGATGAGGTATAAAATAATCTATATCTTCAAAGTTCAAACCACTTTTTTCCACGGCAGCCACTGCAGCATCTTTCATTGCCCTAACAGCAATTTTAAATACTTCGTTTCCTTTCATAAAGAATAGGTAATCTTCTATATTCAATTCTTTACGTTTTGCAAGGAAACTTGAACCGCCTGCTTTGCATTCCAGTAATCCTGTGTATTCTCCATCAGCATAGAGCAAAATACTTCTGATACCAGGTTCATCACTTTTTGATAAAATGACAGCTCCGGCGCCATCACCTAAAAGGACGCAGGTGCTTCTATCGTTCCAGTTTAAAATGGATGATAATCTTTCAACTCCAACGATTAATATGTTTTGGGCTAAATTGTTTTTTATTAAAGAATCGCCAATTGCAAGTGCATAAATGAAACCAGAGCAAGCAGCATTGATATCAAAGGCAAAAGGGCCTTTTATCCCAAGTTTTCCCTGCAAGTAACATGCTGTGGAAGGGACTAAAGAGTCAGGTGTACAAGTAGCAACAATTATACCATCAATGTTTTCTTTTGAGATCCCGGCAGATTCAATGGCAGCTAGTGAGGCTTTATGAGCCATCTCACTAGTCGATTCATCTTCAGAGATACGTCTTTCCTTGATTCCGGTACGTGTTACAATCCATTCATCTGAAGTATCTACAAATTTTTCAAGATCTTTGTTGGTAAGTATTTTAGAAGGAAAGTACGAACCTGTCCCGATAATTCTTGAATAACAGTTCATGGCACACCTTTTTTTTAAAACAAAACAACAAAAAAACTACTCTGATGTGATCTTTTTAAATTTGTCTTTGATATTGTTCCAAAAAGATTCAACTTTGTCAACTTTTAATCTTTTTAAAGAATCCTGAATGTTTCTTTCTATGTAGAGGTTAATTCTTTTTTCTGCAAGTTCGTAAGCTACCCTAATTCCATTTTTCACTGCATTTGCATTGGAACTCCCGTGACCTATGATACATACACCATTTACACCTAACAGTGGTGCGCCACCATATTCTGTATAATCAGCTCTTTTTTTCAGTGCTTTAAAGGCGGGTTTTAATAAAAAGGCGCCTATTTTTCTAATAAAATTTTTTGTTAATTCTTCTTTTAAAAGTTTTCCTATGTACCATGCTGCCGATTCACTTACTTTAAGAGCGATATTACCTGCAAAGCCGTCACATACAATGACGTCAGATTTGCCTTTATAAAGCTCTTTACCTTCAACATTTCCTATAAAGTTTATAATAGGGGATTCTTTTAGTATGTTAAAGGCGTTTTTTGTGCTTTCGTTCCCTTTTAAATCTTCTTCACCGATACTTAAAAGTCCCACTGTAGGATTTTCTTTGTCAAAGACAAACTTTGCATAGGCAGAACCCATTATGGCAAACTGTAGATAATGTAGGGGTTTACAATCCACATTGGCACCAATGTCAAGAATTACTGAATGCCCTTTAGCATTTGGTAACACAGCTCCAATAGCAGGTCTATCTACACCTTCCAGTGGTCGTAAAATAAGTTTTGCACAAGCCATCACAGCGCCGGTATTTCCAGCACTAAAAAAAGCTCTGCCTTCTCCCTTTTTTACAAGTTTAAGTCCCTCATGTATTGAAGATTTTCTCTTTCTCCTGACAGCTACAGAGGGTAAATCATCCATAGTTATGGCTTCTTCTGCATGAATAACAGAAATCTTTTCTTTAGGGTAATCTTTTAGTTTTTTTAGTTCCTGGTAAATTAAGGTTTGATCTCCTACTAGTATAACATGAATATCATATTCAGCAGCAGCTAAAGCAGCACCTTTAACAATTTCGCGAGGGGCGTGATCACCCCCCATAGCATCAACTACAATTCGCATAATTTCTTAAAATTCTGTTGTTTCTATAACCTGTACTTTTTTGTAGTAGCCACATGAAGGGCATACTACATGAGGAAGTTTGAGCTCACCACAATTGTCACATTTTACATAAGCATTTGGTGTAACATGGTGATGGCTTCTTCTATGCCCTTTTTTCATTCTTGTGGTTTTTTTCTTAGGAACACCCATAATTCACCTCTTTATTATTTTTTCAGTTTTTTTAAAATTTCAAATCTTGGATCTACGCTAGCCCCCTGGCATCTACACTTTTCTTTGTTTAGATCAGCTCCGCAGCCAGGACATATCCCTTTGCAGCTTTCGCTGCATAACCATTTTATTGGTTTTAACAAAGCGACTTCTTCTTTAACTATTTCATCTATATCTATGAAGTCTTCTATAATAGTGTAATATGATAAATCCTCTTCGCTCAATTCAATCTCTTCCTCTTCATCTTCTTCATTGATTTTATTTCTCACTATTTCTACCTGAATCCTTTCACTGAACTGTTTCTTAAATGTTTCAGCGCACCTGTCGCATTTATCCTCTACTGAGAAAACAACATTTCCATCAAGGAAATAGGCATTTTTAATTGGGTATAGCTTTCCGTTAAAATTTTCGACGGTAATATGTGATGAAAAATCATCAAACTCAAATGCTGTATCAACATCTATTCCATCAATAGTGATTTGTTCAAAATATACTTTCATGATGGCCTCCAAAGTAGCGGATAAATATATTTAATGAGTCCTTGTTTGTCAAGGACTAAACACTCTTTTCTTATAAAAAGACTATTTGACTTTTATTTCAATATTCTTTATAATCTATTATAACACATATTTAATTTATTTCGAGGTTTTCTTATGTTGTATGCTCAGCTTGAGTTTGTGTATTTACATAATGCAAGGGTCAAAGATGCTCCACTCCTATTTATTATGCGTAATAAGGAAAGATTTAGGGGTAAAATTTATGAGTTTGACCCATATTCTGTAATCATTGATGATGCAGGTGTTAAAATACACATTTTTAAAAGGGATATTGCCACTGTAGCATCAGCAAAAACCATTATTGATGTGGATTATATAAGTAAAACTTATTATCAAGCTCACCGTGGAAGGCATCCAAAGCACACCAGGCCACCAATGCAGGATATTTTCTTGAATGAAGTAAGAAAATCAAAATCTCCGGTTATTGCCTATCTTACAAATGGCGTAAAAGTTAGAGGGTTATTGATAGGGTTTGATGATTATGTACTGCTTACTTCTTATGAAGACAGACAGCAACTCATTTATAAAAGCGCAATTTCTACTGTATTTCCGTTATATCAGCAGGGTGAAATCATTAAATATGATGATGAGAGGTAATGGTTATGGACAAGCCTTATAAGATATTGGTTGTAGATGACGAAGAACATACAAGGTTGGGATATGCTGAAGTTTTAAAGCTTGATGGATATGAGGTAGATATAGCAGAAACTGGTTTGGAGGGGCTTGAAAAGGCAAAGGCTACCAAATACGATGTGATTGTTACCGATTTACGTATGCCAGAGATGGATGGTCTTACCTTTATTGAAAATCTGAGAAAATTTGATGAAAGTGCCAAAATTGTAATAATTACAGCTTTTGGTACTTATAAATCGTATCAAAAAAGTAGAAATTTAGGAGTTGTTACATACTTGAATAAACCTGTTAGAGCCAAAGATTTGAAAGATGCCGTAATACAGGTTTTAGGTTTGAATGTGGAGTAGTTTAGGGGTGGAGTTATGACTGTTACTTTAAAAGGAAATCCTGTATCACTTTTTGGTGAGATGATTCAAGAGGGAGATAATGCTCCTGAAGTAAAATTAGTAAATAGTGACTTGGCAGAGATTACTGTAGGCGGTTCAAAAGATAAAGTTCAGCTTTTGATATCAGTACCATCTCTTGATACACCTGTTTGTGCAACAGAAGCGAGGAAGTTTAATGAAAAGGTTTCTTCTCTAAATGGTGTTGATCCCGTTATTGTTTCCATGGATTTACCTTTTGCAGCAAAAAGGTTTTGCACTACAGAGGGGCTAAATATTACGGTAGCTTCTGATTTTAGGGAGAAAGATTTTGGTAAAAAATATGGTGTATTGATTACTGATGGGCCTTTGGCAGGTGTTCTTGCAAGAGTGGTTTTTATTGTGGATAAAGAGGGAAAAGTAGTTTACAGACAGGTTGTGCCTGAAATTACCACCGAGCCTGATTATGATGATGTTTTGAAGGCGCTCGAAAAAATAATATAAAGATTATCGGTTTGATTTGTGTTTTACAAAGAGTTGAGTAGATTTTACAACGAAATTTTTCCTTTTGATGAAAATACCTACAATTTTCTAAAAAGTTATGCAAAAGGGGATTTCCCTGTACTTGATATAGGTTGTGCTACCGGTGTTTATGTAAACAGGTTTTTAGAAGATGGATTTAAAGCTTTTGGTGTAGAAAAAGAAACTGCCTTTGAATTGCAAGGTCCATTTATTTATGCAGATATGTTGAGACTTCCATTAAAATCTTCTACTAAGTTTGGCTTTATTTATTCCATTGGAAATACTCTTGTTCATGTAAATTCAAAGTTGGATTTTTACAATACTGTTAGAAATGTCATGAGTCTTCTTAAAGAAAGATGTTTTTTTCTGATACAGATAATAAATTACGACAGGATATATGGATATGAATTGAAAGGATTACCTGATATTGAGACAGAGCATTACATGGTTAATCGTATTTATCATTATGATAATGAGGAGCAGCTTATTTTTGAAATGAAGGTTACAGATAAGCATACGAAAGAAGTAAGAACATTAAGCTCAAAACTTACACCCATATTTCTTGAGGATGTGAAAAATGCAGCCGCTAGGGCAGGTGCTGGCTTTGTGCAGTTTTTTGGAGATTTTCAGGGAGGGAAGTTCTTTTTAAAAGATAGTATGATGTTGATAGCTGCGATTTACAAGTGATGAATTTCCTTGAGCCACTCCCATAATATTATTAAATGTGAAAAATGGGTATTAATGCTTGTGATGGTTGTAAAAGCAAAGGATGTTGCACAATACAAAAAAATATTGTTATTGCATAACTATATCCTCAACATATTGGTAACAAAGAGATTGCTTTGGTGACGCTCGCAAGACGAGTTTCGTGGTGTCATTGCGAGGAACGAAGTGACGAAGCAATCTCATCTGTCTACCACTTTTATCCCCTTCGCACAAAGAGATTGCTTCCCGAGTACCTAATTTGAAAAAAGATGATGTTTGAGTTGGTTTTGTTTGGAAATGAGATATGGTATTTGCGGGATGAGTCCTCATGTTAGGTGCTCGGTCGCAATGACGGTATGACGTCCTTTGCCACCAGCGAGGATTAGTAGTGACGAAGCAATCCTTGGTTTTTCAATGAGTTATAAAACCAATAATCTACTATTGTGCAAAATCCTCTTTATGTAGCTGACTCTTTTTCCGTGGCAACTAATTGTTGATTAAATTTCTCTTCTGTTTTCGAGAGCTTTAAGGATGGCAAATTCGTCAGAATATTCTAAATGTGAACCCACGGCAAGTCCAGTAGCGATTCTTGTGATTTTTAGCATGCTGTAATCAGATAAAATTTTTTTCAAATAGTAGGCAGTTGTTTCTCCGTCTACATCAGGATTGGTGGCAATAATAATTTCTTTTATATTTCCTTCTTCTATTCTAGAAATTAGTTTATCAAAACTTAGAACATCTGGAGTTATTCCATCAAGAGGTGAAATTCTACCTCCAAGCACATGATAAAGTCCGTTATAATTGCCGCTATTTTCAATGAGTATCACATCTTTAGCTTCTTCTACCACACATATTGTGGTTTTGTCTCTTGTGGCATCTTTGCAAATTGAACATATTTCTTCATCTGTCAACGAACCACAAATTTTACAAAATCTTATTTTGTCTTTTAAAGCTTCAATACTTTTTGTTAGTGCAAGGACATCTTTTTTATCCATTTTAAGAAGAAAAAGGGCAAGGCGAGTGGCAGTTTTTCTGCCTATGCCTGGTAATTTGCTAAGTTCAAAGACACACTTTTCAAAATCTTTTAGTTGAAACATTGTTGTTCTTTTAAGCTAGTGTATGTGGGAGAGCTAAAAAATTCCAGGAAAATTTAATCCTAAACCACCGGTAAGTTGACTCATTTTTTCTTGCATTAACTCTTGAGATTTTTTGATAGCTTCATTTACTGCGGCTATAATTAAATCTTGAAGCATTTCCACATCTTCAGGATCAATTACATCTTTTTCAATTTTTATTTCAACAAGTTCCTGTTTTCCATTAACTCTAGCAATTACCATTCCACCACCAGCTGAGGCTTCTACTATTTCTTTAGCAACTTCTTCCTGTATTTCCATCATCTTTTTCTGCATTTTTTGTGCCTGTTTCATAAGTTGTTGAATATTCATTAAAACCTCCAATTATTTTTTTATTTCAATGTCTACTATTTTTCCATCAAACTCTTTTAAAAGAAGTTCTACAGCTTTATTCTCTTTTAACTCTTTTTTCAACATTTTTTCTTTAAAAGTTTCGATTTCATTTACTTTCTCAATCACCCCTTTTTTTTTACTGCCATTTTCAAGTTTTATTATTATATCATCTACATTGCCGAAATATTTTTTGGCAGCTCTTTTCAAAAAATCAATATTCTCGGCTTTTATTACAATTTTATAGTGAAACATTTTTTCTTCAGCAAAACCCACGATCATTTTGTTGTTTTCTATAGAAATCAAATAACCGTACCCAAGATTTGAAGACACACTTGGTTTTCTCTCTGCAATAAAATCCAAGAATTTCTTCCATTTTTGTTCTATATTATCCAAAGAAAGAGTTGGCTTAGAGGGATTATCTATGTTTTCTTTTGCAATTTTGGTAGGGGTATTTTTTGTAAGTTTTGATGATGGGATTATTCTATCAATATGTAATATTTTAAAAATTCCCATTTCAAAAATGTCCTGTTCGAACGAAAAATATTTTAAGTCGTTGTAAACCTTTAGTAGAGTTTGATAGATTGCAAAAAGTTTCTCTTCGCTAGTGTTTTGTAATAAGTCGCTGAAGAAACTAACTTCCTCGGTAGTTAGTTCTTTTTTTGCTGGATTTTCAAAAGTATGCATAAGTAAAAGCAGTTTTGTGTAGTGTAAGAATTTTTCAGAAATATATTTATAATCTATACCTTTTAAACTAATTTCATCAAGAAGTGATTTTGTCCTGTTTTTATCATTAGTTAAAATTGATTTGTAAAGTTCATTTATGATTTTATCTTCTGAGAGTCCTAATAAAAATTTTGTTTTTTCCAATGTTATTTCGCCATTGGTGTAAGCGATAATCTGGTCAATTAGTGATAAACAATCTCTCATGCATCCGTCAGAGTTTCTTATAATTAAGCTTAAAGCGTCATCTTCAAATGTTATTCCCTCTTTTCTTAGAATATTTGAGGTGTGAGAAAACATTTCATCAAAAGGTATTTTTGAAAAATTAAACCTCTGACATCTTGAAAGTATCGTAGCAGGTATTCTATGTGCATCTGTAGTGGCAAGGATGAATATTACAAAATCAGGTGGTTCTTCTAAAGTTTTTAGTAGTGCGTTAAAAGCAGCTTCTGTGAGCATATGAACTTCATCTATGATATAGATTTTGTATTTTGATTTTGCAGGAAGGAATTTTACTGACTCTCTGAGCTGTCTTATTTCATCGATTCCTCTGTTTGAAGCACCATCGATTTCGAAAACATCTAATGACACACCTTCTGTAATCTCTTTGCAGTTTTCACAACTGTTGCAAGGGTTTACTCCTTGGGGATTTAGGCAGTTTAAAGCTTTAGCAAAAATTCTTGCTGTACTTGTTTTACCAATGCCTCTAGGTCCAGTAAATAGATAGGCATGGCTGATTCTGTTTAATTCAATGGCATTTTTAAGAGTATTTACAATGTAATCTTGAAAAACAACTTCATCAAATGTTTGAGGTCTATATTTTCTAGCTAATGCAACATAACCCATATTCACCACCTCATACAAATATATCAAAGATTGGTATTTAATCAATAAAAATAAAACTGTCATCACCCCAATTTTTTATTAGCTGGAGGATTGTTTGGTTCAATGTTCAAAGTTCAAGGTTCAAGGTTCAAAGTTCAAGGTTCAAAGTTAAGGCTTAGGTTAAGAATAAAGTTAAGGTTACACCTTTTGATTACGTGTCACGCCTACACCTACACTTACACTTACACGCTTTCTCCATTACGGTTCACGCTTTACGATTCACGATTTAAGTATTTCCCCATTTCGCTAGTTTTTCTAATGATTAGGGTTATTTATAAAAATTTGGTGATGCTAGAAATAAAAGTATAAAGCAAAACTGAAAGATATAATAAGTATAATTATCGATAATTATTTTAGCACAGTTTTATATTTAATAAAAATTTGTTAACAATAATTTAATGTTGAATAATTTGAAAAGCTGGTATATTATATAACCGGGTTTTATAAATCGTTAAGTCATTTTAAACTAGCAGGAGGTAAAGTATGAAAAGACGTGAGTTTTTAAAGAAGGCAGCAGTAACTACAGCGGCAGCTGGTGCAGCATTATCTTTTGGTGCTCCGGCAGTACACGCTAAGAAGCGTTATTTATGGAAAATGGTAACAACATGGCCGCCACATTTTCCAGTTTTTGGTGAAAGTGCTGAATTTATCGCAAAATGGGTTGAGAAGATGTCTGATGGTCGCCTTAAAATACAGGTTTATGGTGGGGGAGAGCTTGTTCCTCCATTACAGGCTTTTGATGCAGTAAGCGGTGGTATGGTAGAAATGGGTCATGCCTGTGCTTATTATTGGGCTGGTAAAGCACCTGCAACACAATTTTTTGGTGCTGTTCCTTTTGGTATGAACAGCGAGCAGATGACATCCTGGATTCTTGCAGGTGATGGTCATAAGCTTTGGAAAGAGCTTTATGCAAATTTCAACCTTATACCATTTCTTGTTGGTACTTGTGGTGTTCAGATGGGTGGTTGGTTTAATAAAGAGATAAACTCTATCAGTGATGTTAAAGGGCTTAAGATGAGAATACCTGGACTTGGTGGTAAGGTTATAGCAAAGGCTGGCGGTACAGCGGTGCTTTCTGCGGGTGGGGAAATTTATACAAACCTTGAAAGAGGAGTAATCGATGCAACTGAGTGGGTTGGCCCATATCATGATTATAAGATGGGATTTTATAAAGTAGCTAAATATTACTACTATCCTGGGTGGCATGAGCCAGGCACAGCTATTGAGATGTTTGTAAATAAAAAAGCTTATGAAAAATTGCCAAAAGACTTACAGCAGATAATTGCGTATGCAGCTCAAAGTTCGGCAGCATGGATGCTTGCAGAGTTTGAAGCTAAAAACAATTACTATTTGCAAAAGCTTATTAATGAGCACAATGTGAAATTGAAAAAATTTCCTGCAGATGTACTGAAAGCATTTAGAAAGTATACAAAAGAAGTACTTGCTGAGATTACAGCAAAAGATCCAATGAGTAAAAAAGTACATGAAAACTATTCAGCATTTCAGAAAAAAGTTGTGGAATGGGATAAAATTTCAGAATTCGCTTACATGGAAATTAATTATCTCTAAACCAGGAAGAGGGGGATCGCCCCTCTCTTTTTGTTTTGAAGATTAAGTATAACTAAACCATGTATAGTCATGTTAAAAAAACGTTGATTTTTTATTTCTAAAAATTTAGTATCCTTTATTATCAGATTAGGAGGTAATAATGAAAAGACGTGAGTTTTTGAAGAAGGCAGCAGTAACTACAGCAGCAGCTGGTGCAGCTTTATCATTTGGTGCACCTGCAGTACATGCTAAAAAACGTTATCTTTGGAAAATGGTAACAACTTGGCCACCACATTTCCCTGTGATGGGTGAAGCAGCCGATATGCTTGCAAAGTGGGTTGAGACAATGTCCGATGGTAGACTTAAAATTCAGGTATATGGTGGTGGTGAACTAGTTCCACCTTTACAAACTTTTGATGCAGTAAGTGGTGGTATGGTAGAAATGGGTCATGGTGCGGCTTATTACTGGGCAGGTAAATCTCCAGCTACTCAGTTTTTTGCAGCTGTTCCATTTGGCATGAATGCTCAGCAGATGAATGCGTGGATTTATGCTGGTGACGGGCAAAAGCTCTGGGAAGAAGTTTATGCTCCATTTAATTTAAAGCCAATGCCAGCTGGAAATACCGGCGTTCAGATGGGTGGTTGGTTTAATAAAGAAATAAATTCTATTAGTGATTTTAAAGGTCTTAAAATGAGAATACCTGGTCTTGGTGGTAAAGTGCTTGCCAAGGCTGGAGGTACTGCAGTATTGTCAGCTGGTGGAGAGATTTACACCAATTTGGAAAGAGGTGTAATTGATGCTACTGAATGGGTTGGCCCATATCACGATTATTTAATGGGATTTTACAAAGTAGCAAAATATTATTATTATCCAGGCTGGCATGAACCAGGTACTGTATTGGAAATGTTCGTAAATAAAAAAGCATTTGAAAGCCTTCCAAAAGATTTACAGGAGATAATAATTACCGCTGCTTATCGTTCAAACCTCTGGATGCTTTCTACATTTGAAGCTAAAAACAATTTTTATCTCAACAAATTGATAAATGAACATGGTGTAAAACTGAAGCAGTTTCCTCAACCTGTTTTAAAACAACTTAAAAAATACTCAGAGGAAGTGTTAGCAGAGATTGTAGAAAAAGATCCTTTGAGCAAAAAAGTGTATGAAAACTTTTTGGCATTTAAGAAAAATGTAGTTGCTTGGGCAAACATTTCAGAAATTGCATACGCAAAAACTCTTAATTTATAAAATTATCGGATAGCCCTTTACTGGGCTATCCTTTCTTATTTTGCAAATTAAAGATATTAAATAAAACTAATTTTTATTTGTAAAATTATCATATAGAGGGATGATTTTATTTTCATCTAAGATTTTTTTATATTTACTTATGCCGGATTTATGCCAGCGTAATTGTATGTTAGATAAGTTGTTTCTGTTGATGAAGTTTAATTCATCTGCTATTTCAGTGAGAATTTCAACAAGGTTTAAAAATTCTCTTTTTAGCTGAACATATAAGTTCATTATATCTAATTTTGACGAATAGTTTGCGTAGATGTTGGCAAGCTCTTTATATGAACTTCGTCCCATTTTAATATAGTAGTCAATATCCACTAATTTTTTGTTAAGTGATTCTGGATAGAGACCTGACAGAATAAGAGAAAGATCACCAGCCAATTTCAGCATATTAATTTTTTCAAAAAGATTTCTGTGAAATGCTTCCATAAAAATTTCTGCAATTGCCATTTCTTTTACAAATTCGTTGGTAAAGAGATCATTGGTTTTTGCAAGTTTTTTTAAAAGGTTTAAAATATAAAGTTTAGAATATTCTGATAGAGATTTTTTGATTTCGATTTCAGCGGATTCTATTAGATCATAGAAGAGCTCATCAAGATTTTGATAGCTCTTCATGATTTTCCCTCGTTGTTTATATATTAATACATTATTTTGATGAATTTAATTTTCAAGAAGATTTTTAAAGGATAAACTTATTTATATCATATTTTTCTAAGGTATTGTTAGACGGTTTGTATTCATCATCGAGAAGTTCAGCAAGTTTTTCCATCATGTATTCGGTTGCTTTTTCGAATATATTTTTGTTTTTTTCAGCCTTTTCTGTGAAGGGGATAAAATTTGTATCAAGTTTAAATTCATTAATTTGGTTAAAATAAATAGGTTTTCCAATTCTGTAGATAATTGTTTTATTCTTTTCAATCCAAGGGGCGTTTCTTGTGTAGACTTTATCGCTTCCATTACAACCAACTGGAACAATGGGGACATTCAAACTAAAGGCAAACTGTACAGCTCCAGTTTTTCCTTTTATAAGTTTTTTTGATCTTGTGCCTTCTGGAAATATAAGAAGATTGAGGTTTTTGTTGTATATTGCATCATGGCAAAGATGATATGCTTTTGTCATTAAAGATTTATATCTTTCTTCAAGATATTTTTTGTAATCACCAAAGTTGCGTATAAAACTTAGAAATTTTTTGTCACTATTTAGTTCTTCTTCTGAAAGTTCTCCATTTATAAAACTTTTAAGTTTTCTAAAATATTTATTTAAAATAGATTTATCATCACCAAAATATTTTTGCAAATCTTTAACCATTAAATACCCTTTTGAAGGCATGGGTAGGTTACCTGTCCAGTTGAAAAATCTTGCTAGCAGTTTGCTTTCGTAATATTTTAATTTTACCCATGTTGTGGTATAACAATACATAATTTTGTTTCTAAGCATATAGAGTTGAAATTGAAAAGGCCAGTAATTATATCTATCAGTATGATTCATTACAAAAATTACAGGTCTATTTGGTAAGTTTTCAATCCCTTCAAAAACAATTTTTAGTTTTCTGAATTTGTAAAGAGGTTTAAGTAAATAATTGGCAACAAATAGTTGACCTTTAGGTATAGGTTCAAGTTTTACAAGATCTAAGAGTTTTTCATAATCCATATAATATTTTTAGTTTTTTTACGATGAAATTTCAAGTTATTTGAATCTTTGGGGTTACCCCATTTTTTGCACAGTCAATTCGTCATTGCGAGCGCTAGCGAAGCAATCTCATAGAAAACATCGGATACTCACGTTGCCTATTTCAGCCAATACACTTCATTCTCAAGAGATTGCTTCGTCGCTCACCTTGTTCGCTCCTCGCAATGACACATACGACACCCCGTCATTGCGAGCGTAAGCGAAGCAATCTCATAGAAAATATCGGATACTCACGTTGCCCATTTCAGCCAACGCACTTCATTCTCAAGAGATTGCTTCGTCCCTCACCTTGTTCGCTCCTCGCTGGTGACACCACAATCATTATAACAAAAACTGGATGTTCCAAAGAGAATGAGAAAAATATTTTTCCATAAACAAACTGACATAATACATTGATATACAATCAACATTTAAAATACTCTCCGAAAAAAATGGGGTGACGCCAGATTTAAATGTAAATATTCTAATTTAGAATTAGAGCACAGACTAAGTAAAATTATTATATTAAAAAGGCTGCCAACTGGCAGCCTTCTTTAGGTGGTTTTGTCAAAGAGAAGTCCTACCATCTCTTTGATATTTTTTGCTAATTTCAATGCTTCTTCAGAAGGGATTTGCCTTATTACTTTGTTTTCTTCTGGATCAACTATCTTGACCACCACTTCGTTTAGCTCTTTATCAATGACAAATTCCCTTTTTACATTCATCATATCAAGAGCTTTGTTCAAATCTTGAATTTGCTTTTTAAACTCTTGCTCATTTACTCGCTTTTGAGCTTCCTGCTGTTTTGCATTTTGCTCCACAACTTTCTGGGTAGTTTTTACTTCGTTATTAGATGGTGCATGATCAATTTTGCTAACTGTAGCGTTTTTTACTGCTTCTAACATTTTATTTCACCACCTTTCTTAATTTAGTTGGCAGGGGCAAAAAGCCCCGTACCAACATTATTATCTACCCAGAAGCTGTAAAGCGAGTTGTGGAAGCTGGTTAGCTTGTGCCAGCATTGCAGTACCAGCTTGCTGAAGAATTTGCTGTCTTGTAAAGTTTGCCATTTCTTCAGCAATGTCAAGGTCTCTAATTCTGGACTCGGATGCAGTTAGATTTTCCCTTGCGGTGTCAAGGTTTGTTATCGCATGCTCAAGCCTATTTATTTGAGCACCTATTGTTGCTCTTGCATCTGAAACAAACTCAAGAGCTTTATCAAGCTTTGTGATAGCTTTTTGAGCTGAATCTTGATCTACTACTAATACATTATCAAGATCGAGAGATTTGGTGTTAATTTGTGCTATATTTACGTTAATATCTTGCCCTTCGTTTGCACCGATTTGCAATGATGTTGAGTTGTCCACAAGATGTAAATTTATAGTTGTAGCACTTGTTGAAGCTGTAAAAGTGAGATTTCCTGCATTGTCTCCAGATACTGAAACTCCTAAATTTTTATCAAAGCTAATTTCAACACCATTTATCACTCCTCTTAATGTATAATCATTTACAGTATCTGAACCCACTGTATTGTTATTAGAATCTGTTACCGTAATTGTTAGAGAAGAGTTTTCCCCTTTTTGAATAGTGGTAAGTGATAAGCCATCTATTAATTTTTGATCTCCTATGAAAGATATTTTACTATCTTCTCCAATCAATCCACTTTGAATTTTAAAAGTACCAGTGGTGGTATCATAATAGACCAGGTCATTTTTAACAGAGGCGTCACCCATTCCTAAATCGTTGACAAGAGCATCTTCAAGTTTTGATTCAAAATCAGATAAAGTATCGTCACCTTCTAAGTAAATTGTAGTGGATTTCCCATTACCAAATATTGTGAGTTCCTGGGTGTTATCAAAAATATTTCTACCATCAGCATTTATAAATCTGGCGATATCTTTTAATTTTGTATCAGCAGTAGCGATATCACCAGCCACACCTAATTTATCAACTGTGAAATAAATGTCATTGTCATCTGTTGTAATTCCGTTTGAATCTAAAGTTAAATCGAATGTTTGTATATGAGTTTGACCATCATTAGTATAATTTATTAAAGCAAAAGTTTGAGATAGATTTGAACTGTTTGCAAATGATACTGAAAGTGTTGGATTTGATGTATTAATAGCATTTGGATTAGTAATTTGTATAGCATCCTCTCCCGCTGTAACTTGATTAATGGCAAATACAGCTTTATCTCCTTTCAAAAGTGCATCGCCAGTTAAATCGATAGTAGTACTTGTTGCAGAGGTTAAATCATACCCATATAAAGATAGAGGAGATAAATATAAAGTATTGTTTGTGCCGTCACCAGTTAAGTTTAAATCAGCAGTACCTTGTAGTTTTCCGTCTAAAGAATAAACTTTTAGAGTAGCAAATCCGTTTATTGTTCCATTAATTGCCGATCCATCGTAATCATTGTTAATTTCAATTTCAAAATATCCAGCTGGTCCAGCTACATTGTTTAATGCAGTGGTAACTTCACCTGTAACTGTTGATATGCTAGATGATGTAGAATTTGTTGTAAAATAATCAACTGTTGATGTAGTTGTGTTGTTGACAGTTGAAGTACCATCTGTTAACGTTATATTATATTGGATATTGTTTCCACTACTATCTGTTGTGATAAAATTTGAAGACAAATTTTTAATAGATTTAATTTGATTATTATCATCGTTTGTAATTGTTACTTTTTCAACATCATGGGCCAAGGTCATTATGTCTGTTTTATAAATATAGTTTTTGCCCGCTGTTGCTGTTGCAGAAATAGTATATTCTCCTTGATCTACTTTGCCTTTAATTATTGCTTCTAATTTATTACTGCTTGCTGACCATAGGGCGGATGCATCTCCGTTAAGCAATTTTTTAGTGTTAAACTCAGTAGAAGCAGAGATTCTGTTAATTTCACCTTTTAGTTGTTCCATTTCTTTTTGAAGCTCTGCTCTATCGTTTGCAGTATAAGTTCCGTTAGAAGCTTGAACAGCAAGTTCTCTCATTCTTTGAACGATACTCTGAATTTCCTGCAAACCACCTTCAGCAGTTTGAAGCATGGAGATACCATCCTGAGCGTTCATACTTGCGCGTTTAAGACCACTAATCTGTCCACGCAATTTTTCACTAATAGCAAGACCTGATGCATCATCTGCAGCATGATTGATTCTGAGACCACTTGATAGTCTTTCAAGAGATTTTGACATCTGACTGTTTGTTATACCCAAATATCTTTGAGCATTAAGTGATGAAATATTGTTGTAAATTCTTAGTGCCATAACACTACCTCCTTGTTTTGTTTTTTATGGCTTCCCTGCCAAATTTAGTTCAATGTTCAACGTTCAAAGTTCAATGTTTAAAATTTGCTTCATAATTGAGATCGCTTCGGCGCATTCGCTCCTCGCGATGACTAAGAGATTGTCACCAGCGAGCTATAGCGAAGCAATCTCTTCACTTCTCACTTTTGCTCTCACACTCACATTCACACTCTATCCACATCACCTCCTTCTACATTTTTCTGGCACTGAAACGAAAAAAGGCCGATGCAATCCACCCTATGGCAGATTACATCGGCCTGATTGTCTCAGTACCGTTTTATTTTTCAATTTTTATATCGAACAATTTTAGAAAAACTTTAGAAAATATTTAAAATTTAGCTAAGGAGTTAATATTACCATTAATGATATCTGAAGCTATTATTTGTAAATCATCATAAATTTCTTTCTCATATTCATCAGAAGACCACTTCAATGACATTAAAAATTCTTTGGGAATAGTTGATATTATCTCATAGATAGTTTGAGTATCTATACCGATGTCTTTTTGAGTAGCATATTTAAAAATCAATCTCCAGTCGAATGTAAAATTTTTTGAGATTATCCATATATCAGCTATATCTTTCGGCTCAAATCTATAAAGAGCACCAATCTTATTTACTAAAATATTTTTCCATGAATCAACCAGACCAAATCTCTTATCATAATACGGTTTGTCTATTCTGAACTTTACATCACATACGATGTCAATTTTCAATTGAATCTCATTTTTGATCAAATATAAACATATGTAATTTTCTGATTTCTGAAATCGTTCGGTATCGACTTTGTAGTTGAATTCTTTTTCATTATTTAAAAAGTTTTCAATAAGCAATGAACCATATTTTTTAAAAAAATTTTTTGAATTGACAAAAAAATCCAAATCATCTGAATATCTATGACGAAAATAACAACGACTAAGAGCGGTTCCACCTGTTAAATAAAAGGGTGTCTTGAGTTTTTTTACGATTTTCAATATCCCATCTTGAAAAGGATAAAGGTTCTCCAGATAAAATTTTTCGTAATCTTTCATACTTTTCTCTCAGATCATTATTTCTTAATTGATTTAAGATATTTTCACTTAAAACTTCTTTTAGTCCCTCTTTGCCAAACAAAAATAGCAAATCATAATAGGATAGTCTTTCCAATGCTCTTACCACCAATTTATCGAATGTTAAATGCAAATATTGAACCTTTTTTTTGTAAAGGACGTCTAAAGCATCTTCTGGTGATATATTATAATCCCACAACAATTTTTTTATTAGCTTTTTACGAGCTTCCTTTATTTGCTTATCCATATTTTTTAATAATTGATAATTTCAAAAATTATTGCAAGAAATATTTCACAGAAAATTTAAAAGTGCAAAAATTCGAAACATAAAAAAACCGTAACGAGAAATGCGTAAAACGTAAATTTGTATTTTTAATCATCCCAGATTTTACTGAAATCAAACTGGATTTTGTTATCGCATTCTTCGATGTAAAACTCTATGATCTCATCTGTAGCATCGCATATTTTGATATATCTACCATCTTTTAATTCGTATACTTTAGCAATTTTGTCGTCGGGATTGACGATAACATAATACTTAACACCTTCTTGTTCATATATGTTAAATTTGATCACAGTGTCTTTTCTAAATGTAGATTTAGACAATACTTCAAATATGATTTTTGGTGCTTTTGTAATGTATGGTTTATCACCAGCGTCATAGCATAATACTAAATTGTCTGGTTGAACTACAGTATCATCTGATATTTTCCAATCAATAGGAAGGTAAACTTTACACTTTTTGTAATCTTTAAAAAGTTCTTCCAACAACCAATTAATTTTGCTGCTTACTCTTTGATGTTTCGCATTAGGAGATGGCGACATAGCATAAGCAATTCCATTTATTAACTCCCATTTGCCTTCCCAGTATTTATAATCTTCGTAGGTATATCTTGGTAAATCTTCAATTTTTATTGTGCCCATTTTTACTCCCCACCATTGTTATAATTTTAAACTACTTATAGAAACAGAATTCCTACTAATTATAATAATATTTTTTAGCAAATTTATCTATTAAAATTATACTGTAAGGGATTGGGCGAAAAATTGTGTATGGAAAAAAATACTTGAGTTAATTAAGAAGTGTTTTTTAAATTATATTACATGATGAAATTATAGGAGGTTAGCGATATGAGTAAGAACAAGAAGTTAGATATTGATATGTAAGAACTCTTTTCAAAGATCGATGAATATTTGGAAAAGGGTAAGAAACCAGGTATAACTTACTTGTTGAAAGAATTATTAAACTACGTAATGAGTAAAGAACGAGAAGAGTATTTGAAGAAAATCCCTTTGATTTGGCTAATGGATTTTATAATCGTAGATTGAACATAAAGTATGGAGAACTTGATATTAAAGTACCCCGAGTAAGATTTGGCAACACTTTTCGTCTATCGTTGTTACCACCACGCTGGAAGAGGGTTGATAAAGAATACGAGGAATTACTTCTTGCAATGCTTTCCAATGGTTTTACAAAGTCAAAGATAGCCAGGACAGTACGCAAATTGGGGTTATCATTCAGTGAAGATTCATTGGAAATGGTGGATGAATTGATTTACGAAAAGCTTGATTATTTCAAAACAAGGCTATTGAAATCGGAATGGTTTTCTGTGTTTATAGATGCATATCATTGTGAAATACGAGAAGAAGGGAAGATGGTAAAAGTTAGTATATTTGTAGCAGTTGGTATTGATTTAGATGGATATAAACACATTCTTGGTTACTAGGTACATAAGTGTAATGAGAGTTTGAATTTATGGCAAGAAGTATTTCAGGATTTGATAAATCGAGGATTGAGCAGGGTATTTGTATTTGTTACGGATAATTTTTCTGGTTTAAATAAGCTGTTGAAGAAGTTTTTCCCTTTATCGGATCATCAGCTTTTTTTTGTTCCTTTTGCAAGGAATCTCAGGAATCAACTTTCTCCTAAAGTATCGAAAAAGGCCATTGCAATCTGGAAAAGGATAAAGATGGCTTATGATTATGATGAAGGTTCTAAGCTTTATGATGAGTTATTATCTCTTGTAGAAGATAATAAAGCTGATTATGCGAAATATTTGAAGAAATATAAAGAGAATTATTTGAATTTTTTGAAATATCCGGAAGATATCAGGAAGTATGTATATACTACCAACATAGTTGAATCGATTAATTCTGGCTTGGAGAGGATGAAATATGATGTTGGTGGTTATTTTGGTTTTATGAAAACGATAGAAATAAATCTTTTTGTTCAGCTTATTAATTTGAATGACAGTTGGTTAACAAAACCTATCCTGTTTTAAAAAGAAAAGCATATGATTTAAAACAGATGTTTTTACTAAAATTTAACTTTAGTGAAGAATATGATTATGCTATACACAATTTTTAGATGAAGTCTCGAGATTGCTTCGGCGCATTCGCTCCTCGCGATGAATAAAGAGATTGTCATTGCGAGCGATAGCGAAGCAATCTCTTCACTTCTCACTTTCACTCTCACACTCACATTCACACTCTATCCACATCACCTCCTTCTACATTTTTCTGGCACTGAAACGAAAAAAGGCCGATGCAATCCACCCTATGGCAGATTACATCGGCCTGATTGTCTCAGTACCGTTTATTCAATTTTCTGGTTTAATAATCGAACAGTTCCTAAAAAACTTTAGAAAATTTTTTATAGATTTTACCAGGTTGAAAAATGATCACTACTTTGTTAAAATTGTTTTGTAAAATAATATAATAACTATGAAGCGTACTCCTAAATCCTGGATAGTATTTTTTTGGGCTGCTGTCTTTGAATTTTTAAGCTATTTTTCCCTATTTAACACAATAAGACTAATTTTTCCGTCATTAAGGAGATCATATCTGTTTGTTGAATTTTATGTTTTTTGTAATACAATAACATCATTTTTCTTTTTAGTCCTGACAACGACAGTAAATTATATAAGTGATTCTATTTTGATGTTTTTTTCAATTTACGGATTTATGAGAACCTTTGAAATAATAATTTATCAAATAAACGTTCTGCTATTTGATGAATTCAGAGCTTTACTTGCTGGTAAAAAATACGCTTTGTACGGTTATCGAAGAATTGTAATTCTGCTATTACATAACTATCTCGAAATTGCCTGTTGGTTTGGAATCTCTTACATGTGGTTTAGTTTAAATGGGCATATTTCGTTTAACGGTGTCTTAATACCTTCGTTTTGGCAAGTTTTTCATGAAAGCCTGTTGTTGATGTTTGCATATACTTCCGATAAAATCATTGCAGAATCCAGTACTGCTTTAGCTATATTCACATTGCAGGCTATAATAGGTTTATTTATGACAATACTTGTATTGGCAAGATTTTTAAGTTTATTGCCAAACCCTAAAAGCATGGATGAATTTGAAAACAAATAGGAAGAGAGGGAGAAATCCTCTCTTCCTTATATTTTTATACTTTCTGTTTTTTTAACGATTGTAACTTTACCTGCTTCAAATTTTATTTCAAGAGCTCCATAAAAATTTGATTCAAATAGTTCTTTTAACATCTTATAAAGCTCGTTCAGTTGTTGTTTCTTTTTTGTCTCTGCTTCAGATAATTTGATTGTTGCCATAAAATCCTCCTACCTAATTATCCTTGAAGTAGTTGTAAAGCCATTTGAGGTATTTGATTGGCTTGTGCAAGCATCGCTGTACCTGCTTGAGATAAAATCTGATATCTTGTAAATGTGGCCATCTCTTCAGCCACATCGAGGTCTCTAATCCTAGATTCACTTGCAGTCATATTTTCTCTGGCCACTTCAAGATTTGATATAGTGTGTTCTAATCTGTTAATCTGAGCACCTATAGTGGCTCTAATTGTAACTACCTGACCTATGGCGTTGTCAATGTCTGGGATTGCTTTTTTAGCAAGGTCTTGAGAAACAACCCAAATTTTATCAATTCCTAAACCTACGGTATCAAGCTGAGGTATAGATACGGATAATGTTTGTCCTTCGTTTGCACCGATTTGAAGGTCTGTTGAGTTGTCAACTATATGGATATAAAACGTTTCATTTGCTAAGTTTGGATTTTCTTCAAAATATATTTCATTTGTAGATGAAGATAATTTTGCTTCTACACTTGTACGAGAATCAATAACTAATTCTATTCCTTCTATTATCCCATCCACTCTATCATTGCCTGTTTCATCTATACCAATTAGATTCCCTGTGGTAGCGTCGGTAATTGTTACTTTTAGACTGCTGCTGACAGGTTTTTGAACTTCAGCAAGGGATAAAGCATTTATTAATCGTTGGTCTCCACTAAATGCGATTTCACCCTGCTCTCCAACCATTGCAGTCTGTATTACAAAAGTGCCTTTTACTGTTCTAAATTTACTATTTGGATCAGGTTGGGTAATATAATCTACCAGATGGTCATTGATCTGGGGATCATCAGAGCCCATACCAAGTTTATTTACGATTGCATCAGTGAGTTTATCTTCTAAATCGGCAAGAGTGTCGTCACCTTCTAAATATATTGTGGCTGATTTGCCATTGCCCCAGATGGTCAGTTCCTGTTTATTTTCGAAAATATTATTTCCATCAGCATCAACAAATCTAGCTATATCTTTTAATTTTGTATCAACAGTAGCGATATCGCCAGCTCCACCTAGTTGATCAACAGTGAAAGTTATTTGTTCATCTTGAGTTATTGTGTCGAAAGTAATGTCAAAAGTTTGAACATTTAAATTTCCATTGCTGTCGTAATTAGCCAAAGCGAATGTTTTAGTACTATTGTCTAGAGTTGAGTATGAAACCGAAATTGTTGGACTAGTAGTTGTAAATTTTGTTGAATTAGGATTTGTTAATGTAACCTCAAATTCATTAACCGTAACATCGTTTACACTGAGAAGTACTTTATCTCCTTTAGAAACATTATATCCTGTCAAATCTTGTGTTGCATTACTACTTACTGTAAATCCTAGAGAATTTAATACAGAAAAGTCCAATGTTACGTTCGTTCCATCACCAACTAAATCTAAATCGGCACTACCAATATATGTTCCATCTATGCTATATACTTTAACAGTAGCAAAATTATTAATTGTACCAGTTATTGCGTTCCCATCAAAATTGTTATTGATTGTGAGTTCAATATAACCTGAGCCACTAGAAAATTGGATGCCACTAGTATCATCTGTAATAGCTTCAGCAAATGTTGGCGTAGTCGTACCATCTCCATCATTATCTGCTAATTCACTACCAGTAGCTATATTGTAGTCTACAATTTTGAAGTCATGGTCAGCAGTTGCTACATTACCAGCATCTGTTATATCTACCTGGTAAGTAACTGGGTTACCAGATGAGTCTGTTGTGATAAAATTATCTGAAAAATTATTAATATTTTCAATTTGACTGGTAGTTAGGTTAGAGTTAATCGTTGCTTTTTCGACATCGTGGGCTAATGTCATAATGTCTGTCTGAAAGACCTGGTTTTTTGCCTCTGTGGCATTTAGGTTTTCAATTTTAATTGCATAGTTACCTTCTTTTACATTGCCGCGGACAATTGCATTGATTTTGCTGTCGCTGGCTGACCAGAGAGCAGTTCCATCACCATTTAATAGTTTTTTAGTATTAAATTCTGTTGCGGTGGATATTCTGTTAATCTCAGCTTTGAGCTGTTCAATTTCTTTTTGCAGCTCTACTCTGTCATTTGTAGTGTAAGTTCCGTTGGAAGCTTGAACTGCAAGCTCTCTCATACGCTGCAGCATAGAAGATACTTCTTCCAGAGCCCCTTCAGCAGTCTGAAGCATAGAAATACCATCCTGAGCATTCATAGTTGCACGCTTTAAACCGCTAATTTGTGAGCGAAGTTTTTCTGAAATTGCTAAACCGGATGCGTCATCTGCTGCGTGGTTGATTCTTAGACCGCTTGATAATCTTTCGAGAGATTTGCCCAATGCGGATTGAGTGCCGGTGAGATGTCTTTGAGAGTTCAAAGACATGATGTTTTGATAAATTGTAAGTGCCATACTATCCTCCTTGATTGTTTCAATAGAGGATGTTCCCCTATTTAACTTTTTTGACGCTTCCTTGCGTCAGGTAAAAAATCGGAATGCTTTAAAAAAACTTTAACAAAATTTTATGTTAACCTTGTGCAGGTAAAATTATGCAAAAATTTTTAATTGTGCTATAATAAATTAAAGAACCGATAGGAGGGGACAGTATGATAAAGGTTGAAATTTTTTATAATGGAGAAAAGGATAAAGAGACACCAGAGCTTGTGGAAAGTATTAAACACAGATTTGGTGATAAAGTTGAAGTGAAATTGATTGACACATCAAAAGAGAAAACTCCTGAGGATTACGGAACAATAAATCCACCTGAAGTAGTTATTGACGGCAAAACAAAAATAAAGCTGGATTCAAAAGAGAAATTAGAAGAGATTGTAACCAAAGCGATTTTTTAGTTCAATGTTCAATGTTCAAGGTTCAACACGTGTAATAATACCGTACGTATTGTAATTTCCAAACAATAAAACTTGAGTTGTGCGTAGTCAATATACTATACAAATGCTTTATTACACGTGTTCAAAGTTCAAAGTTCAAAGTTAGAGAGGGTTGGGGTTAAGGTTAAGATTAATAAGGTGGATTTTATCCACCGAAAAGATTCATGTTCTCAAATCTTCACATCCTCACATCCAATCTATCCCTTTTCCATATACGCATTTACCTTTTCACACATTTACCCATTTTTTTTAAAGTACGTATTTTGTGAGGTTTTCGTCTTTTATTATGCCGGAAAGTTTTTCATCCACATAGTTTGCATCAATAATTACCTTTTTATTTTCGATATCAGGTGCTTCAAAAGAAACTTCTTCAAGTAGTTTTTCCATTATGGTGTGAAGTCTTCTTGCACCAATATTTTCATTAGTTTTATTTACATATGTGGCAATTTCTGCAATTTTTTCTATGCCGTCTGGCGTGTATTCAATTTCCACTCCGTCTGATTGAAGTAAAGCTTTGTACTGTTTTGTAAGAGCATTTTCAGGTTCTGTAAGTATTCTTATAAAATCATCTTTTGTAAGAGAATCAAGTTCTACTCTAATGGGAAATCTCCCTTGAAGTTCCGGTATCAGGTCAGAGGGCTTTGCTATGTGAAAAGCTCCTGCAGCAATAAAAAGGATATGGTCTGTTTTGACCATTCCGTATTTTGTCATTACAGTGGAGCCTTCGATAATAGGTAGTAAATCTCTTTGCACACCTTCCCTTGATACATCAGCACCTCTGAATGAACCGCTATCTCTTGAACAAACTTTGTCTATTTCATCAATAAAGACTATACCTGATTGCTCTACCCTTTTGATTGCAGTGGATTTCACTTCATCCATGTCTATGAGCTTGTTTACTTCTTGCTGCTCCAATAAGGACATGGCCTCTTTAATTTTCATTTTCTTTTTCTTCTTTCTACCTGGGAAAAGATTTTTAAACATGTCCTGTAAATTCATTCCAAGATCTTCCATTCCTACATTTGTTAATACTTCGATATGAGGCCCGGCATCTTCCACATCTACTTCAACAAATCTTTCATCAAGCTTTCCATCTCTTAGCATCTTTCTGAATTTTTCCCTTGTTTCTTCATCAGAAGGGGAGCTCGCAAATCCAGATGGTCTTGGCAAAAGCAGATCAAGTATCTTCTCTTCGGCATTTTTTTTAGCTTTTTCCAATACTTCCTTTCTCTTTTCTGCTCTTACCATATTTATCGCGATTTCTACGAGATCTCTTATCATCGATTCAACATCTCGTCCCACATAACCTACTTCAGTAAATTTACTTGCCTCCACTTTGATGAAGGGTGATTTTGTGAGTTTTGCAAGCCTGCGTGCTATTTCAGTTTTACCGACACCTGTGGGGCCAATCATTATTATATTTTTTGGTGCGATTTCATCCTGCAATTTTTCTGGAAGTTGCAGTCTTCTCCAGCGGTTTCTAAGGGCTATGGCAACTGCCTTTTTAGCAGCTTTTTGTCCTACAATATATTTATCAAGTTCAGCTACAATCTGTTTTGGTGTTAAATTTTCCATGTTAAAACTCCTCTATTATTAAGCTGTTATTCGTATAAATACAAATTGATGCAGCTATTTCCAGAGATTTTTTCACAATGTCCTTAGCGTCTAAATCGGTGTTTTCCACAAGGGCTGTGGCAGCAGCTTGAGCAAAAGGACCACCTGAGCCAATTGCAGCAATTCCATTTTCTGGCTCTACCACATCTCCAGTTCCTGTTAAAAGATATAGACTTTTTTCATCAGCCACAATCATCATTGCTTCTAATCTTCTAAGATATTTATCCGTACGCCAGTCTTTTGCAAGCTCTACTGCAGCTCTCAAAAGTTGACCACTATATTCATTCAACTTCTTCTCAAATCTTTCCATTAAAGTAAAGGCATCAGCTGTAGAACCTGCGAAACCACAAATGACTTTATCATTATAAATTTTTCTAACTTTTTTAGCATTATGTTTTAATACAGTATTACCAAAAGTAACCTGACCGTCCCCTCCAACTGCAATTTTGCCATTTTTCTTTACAGCAACAATAGTTGTCCCCTTAAACATTCTGACCTCCCTTGTAGACCCTGATTATAATATGCAAATTGTTGAAAGTTTCAACCCAAGTTTGACAGAATCTGAGGGTATTTCAAGATACTCGTTGTCAGGAATGCTTTAAATAAAGGATTTTTGTGTTGAAAAAACTTGAAAAAAAATGTGTGATGTAGTACGTATATTGTTCTTGTATGTCTCATATTTCTTGACTTAATGTTTTTATTATGGTATCTATATGTATGTTTTTGAGAGTCGTAAAATCAAAAAGCTCTTCAGGTAAAATTCACCAAGCTGTACAGTTAGTAGAATCTTACCGTAATGAAGAAGGTAAACCAAGAACAAGAATATTATATCATTTCGGTCCATTAGATAAATTTCTCGAAACTGATGCAGATAAATTTGTAGATAGTATAATGAAATTAAAAGGTGAAGTTTTTTACGAAAGCATAAAGGAATTTGGTGAGAGCAAAGATTTTGGTGATATATTTGTGGTTTTATCGATATTGAAGGAGCTGAAATTATTTCAAGAATTGAAAAAGAAGCAGGATAAGGAGAGTAAGATACAGTTTGATGTGGTATCACATTTTAAAGCATTATTGACGAATAGGATATCGGAGCCATCGAGTAAACTAAAGTTACTTTCTTGGCTTGAGACGGTATATATTCCAGGATTGAAGAGAAAAGATATAAGTTATGAGAATTTACTACGTACGATGGATTTTTTGATAAAACATAAGAAAGAGATTGAGAATAAGTTGGCTAAAAGAGTGTTGACTATGTTTGATTTGAATTTGAAGATGTGTTTTTATGATATAACGTCGAGCTATTTTGAGACTTCATCAGAGTTAGATTCATCGGATATTAGGAGGTATGGATATTCTAGGGATAATCGTCCTGACAGGGTACAGGTAACGATAGGAGTTGTAATGACAGAAGAAGGTATTCCATTATGTCATTATGTTTTTGAAGGTAATAGAGTAGATAAGACAACGTTAATATCAGTTATTGAGGATATTAAGTTGAGATTTGGAGAGCTTATAGAGGTATCGATAGTGACAGATAAGGGAATGATAAGTTCTTCAAATTTGGATAAGCTTATAGAAGGAGATCAGACATTTATTATAGGAGAGGATAAGAATAAGAAGATTAGCAGAGAAATTTTATCAGAAGCAAACTTGAATCAGAGAAATAAGGAAGAGGAATTTATTTTTGAGAAGGAATTGGATTATGAGACCTCTAATGGTAAATTGGCAAAATTGAGGTATGTATTATCGTTTAATCCTGAGACTTACAGGTTGAATATGAAGCGTTATCGTGAGAAGTTATCTCTTTTTGAGAACAAATTTCAAGAGATAAATAAGAAGCGGATAAGTGTTACGGATAAGTATCATCTGTTGAAATCTTTTTTAAAGTCGCAAGGCATGAGCAGGTGGTATAAACTTTCATTATCAGATGGAAAGATTGATGTAGAGCCTAATATGGAAGTACTTAATCGTTTGGAATCTGGTTTTGGCTGGTTTATGGTTGTAAGTAATTTAAGTAAGCTTGACTATAGTAAGGAAGAGATAATAGAGAGTTACAAGAAGTTATGGAGAGTGGAGCATGGATTTAGGGAGTTAAAGCATTCACTTGAAGTTCGTCCGATGTATCATTTTAGCGAGAATCGGATAAGGGGTCATATATTCTTATGTTTTCTATCAATGTTGGTAACGAGTATAATGGAGAAGAGATTGAAAGATGCTGGTGTAGATTTGAGCTGGGAGAAGGCATTATTTGAGCTGAGGAAATTGAAGACAGTGAGTTATCTTACGAATTCTGGGATAAGGGGTATATCGCTTACTCGTGTAACTGATAGGCAAAAGAAGATATTTAAGGCTCTGGGTTGTCCTATACCTAAGTTGAGACATTTGTAGTAAATAATTTCACTTTTTGTTTTCGCTATCTTATTAATAAACAATATCATTTGCAAAATCAACTGTCAAACTTGGGTTTCAAATACTATTTTTGGCATAACAGTTGCTTTATGAAGTTGCAGGAGGTTGGAATGAGGAAGATTTTACCGCTGATATTTGTGATAGCTTTTTTTGGTTGCAGTTATGAATCAACTACGGTGAGGGATTTCAGTGATGCAGTTAGAAAGCCATCCATCGGCTATATTTATATAGCAGCTTTAATTGAGGCAAATACTAATTTTTCATCTTTACTGTATGATAAAACCAAGGTGAAATTTGATTATAATAAACCGATTGTTATCAAGAAAATTTCTCCTGAAAACAGAGTATTTATTGCCCCAGTAAAAAGAGAACATGGTGGTGAATTGACTTATGATGAAACAATCAGAAATGCTTTGAAGAATTATATTGTTATAAATAAATTTGCTCAGATTGCAGTAGATGAGAAAAGTGCTGATTATATTTTAGTGGCAAACATTGTTGATTCTCCGCAGATGGTGATTGGTAAAAATTTTTCAAAGCTTGAAATTACCATTTTTGATAGAGAAGGTAATGTTGCTTATTTTTCAAAGATATCAGGTTATTCAAAATCTGATGAAAACTTCTGGTACTTCCCTTCAAAAAGGGCAAAGCCCGTATCCTATATTTCTTTGAAAACACTTGAATATACCTTTAAGAAACAGCTTAAAAAAGCATTTGTGAGAGGTGCTTAGATGTTAAACGGTTTGTATGTAGCCACAAGTGGTCTCCTTGCACAGTCAAGAAGAATGGAAGTGATTAGTAATAATCTTGCTAATATCAACACCACATCATTTAAAAGAGATGAAACTATTTTTAGTAATTATTTGTATGATGATAAAAGGGTGCCGCAAGATTTTATTAGAAGTACTGAGTATAACAAAACAATAAATAAAACTGTAAAGCTTGATTCATTGTATACTGACTTTTCTCCTGGAAATTTGAGACAGACAGGTAATAGATTTGATTTAGCATTGGAAAATAAAAATGTGTTTTTTGCAGTGGACACTCCTTATGGTATCAGATTTACTAGAGATGGGCACTTTACCCTTGATCAAAACAGGAGATTGGTTACCCAAGATGGATATCCTGTCTTATCAAGAAACTTTGAGAATACCAATGGGATAATTATTCCTGATGGTGATGTTACCATTACTCCAAATGGTGAGATTGTGGTTAACGGGGCTGTTATAGAGCAATTGTTTCTTGCAGAAGTGGAGAATCCATCAACATTACAAAAAATGGGTAGAAACTTATATGCTGCCATCGGTTTTATGCCTGAAGAATCTGAAAATCCTGGAGTTAGACAAGGATTTCTTGAGGAAAGCAATGTAAATCCCATTAAAGAGATGGTGACTATGATTGAGACTATGAGGGGATTTGAAACTTATCAGAAAGTAGTGCAGACCATTGATGAAATAAATAGTAAAACTTCCAATGATATTGGAAGATTGGCTTAGTTTTTTGAAAAGATTAGGAGGTAGTTATGCTTAGGACACTTTGGACTGCAGCAAGTGGTATGACAACTCAGCAAATAAATATTGATAACATTGCAAACAATCTTGCAAATGTTAACACAGCAGGATTTAAAAAATCTAGAGTCAATTTTGAAGATCTTTTATATCAGGAGATTAGGCCTGCAGGTGCTGTGACAGCTACAGGTATAAATCATCCAACTGGGATTCAAATAGGTCTTGGCTCAAAAGTGGTTTCCACAGAAAAAATATTTTCTCAAGGCAATTTTCAGCAAACAGGAAATCCCCTTGATTTGACGATCGAAGGGGATGGCTTTTTTCAGGTAACGTTACCTGACGGTACAATTGGTTATACAAGGAATGGTTCCTTTAAAATAGACGCTGATGGTAATCTTGTTACCGCAGAAGGTTATCTTTTGGAGCCAAATATTGCGATACCTGAAAATGCCCTTGAAATAATTGTGGGTGAAGATGGCACAGTTTCAGTCACATTGCCAGGTGAGGCTGAACCCACAGAGCTTGGTCAGATTGAGCTTGCAAAATTTATAAACCCTTCAGGTTTACGTTCAATTGGTAAAAATATTTATCTCCAAACAGCAGCGAGCGGTGAGCCGATTACTGGTGTGCCAGGAGAAGAAGGGCTTGGTACGATTGCTCAGGGTATTTTGGAGATGAGTAACGTAAATGTGGTGGAGGAGATGGTAAATCTGATTACTGGACAAAGAGCTTATGAAATCAATTCGAAGGCTATTCAGACCGGAGATGAAATGCTTCAAATTGTGAATAATCTGAAGAGGTAGAGTCTGAGGCAACAATGAAAAAGGTTTTGCTAACTTTAATAATATTTTTATATGGTAGTATAGTTTTTGGGAGTGAGATTGTTATTGATAGAGATTGTCTCCTTTACAGTGATTTGTTTGTAAATGGTGATAATAGCAAATTGACATGCAATTTTGCTCCAGGTGATGAAAAAATACTACAATATTCCGTTCTACAAAAGATACTTAAACAGAATCCAGGATTAAAACCAAAGTTAAATTCTATTAAGAAAATTGTGGTGAAAAGAAAGGGTAAACTTGTAACAGAAGAAATTGTGCAACAATTGATTGCTAATCTGTACAGGAAAAGTTTTCCTGATATTGAAATAAGTATTGAAAAAATTAGTATGAATAAAGGGATTTATTTTGCCAATATAAATGATTTGAGATTGAATTTTATGAATAATGATAGATTAGGTTCTGTATATTATTTGTTATCGAATGGGTATAAGAATTACAGGATATATGCATACGTTAAAGGATATAAGGAAGTTTTTGTATCAAAAGAACGTATAAAAAAGAACGAGCCTATTAGCAATAAAGTTGTAAAAAAGCGTGTGGAGATTACAAGGTTGCTAGGAGAGCCTGTAATGGATATTGATGAGTATATTGCATCAAGGACCATCCCGACAAATAGAATAGTTACCGATAAATATGTAATAAAAAAACCTGATGCATTTAAAGGAGATTATGTAAAACTGATTTATAAAAGTGCCAGTATCATAGCTGTTACAAAAGGGATTTTGGAACAAAATGCATATATTGGCAATGTTGTCAAAGTGAAAAATCCATCGTCAGGTAAATTTGTCATTGCTAAATATGTTGGAGATAAAAGAGCAATTATATTGGATTATTGAAAAAGTTCAAAGTTCAAGGTTCAAAGTTCAAAGTTCAATGTTCAAGGTTCAAAGCTGGGAGCAAGGGTGTATAAGTAGTATGGGTTACATTCCATACTGATTACTAAAAATACAAGATCTATTCATCAAGGGAAAAATTTTCTTATTTTCAATCTACAAATTTTGGCAAGCATGTTGCTTAATAATACAAAAAAGGTTTGTGAGGGGTAGATATGAAAAGGATGGTTACATTTTTAATAGCTGCCTTACTTTTTTCAGGGTGTGCCAAAAAGGTTGTAACAGAGGTTCCTACAACTGATTATAAAAAAGAGATAGAGGAATACAGAAAGTATCAGGCATCAAAGAAACCTTCTCCATCTTTATGGACAGATATGGGCAGCTATGGGACATTTTTTCTTGATTATAAAGGAAGAAAGGTGGGGGATATTGTTATAGTGAAAATTATTGAGTCATCTTCTGCATCAAATTCAAATACAGTTAAAACTAGCAAATCTACAAGCTATAAAACAGGAATAACAAGCTTATTAGGATTACCTACGCATTTTGGGATGACTAATTTTCTAAATTCTGGGAATAAGTTCGATCCAAACATAGATGCGAGTACAAATAACTCATTTAGTGGAAAAGGCCAAAAACAGAAGTCTGATACAGTGACTGCCACGATTGCTGCCCGGGTTATTGATGTATTACCATCAGGTAATTTAGTAATTGAAGGACATCGTGAGATTGTAGTGGATCAGGAAAAGCAGGTAATTTCAGTTAAGGGTGTGATAAGGCAAAAAGATATTGATGCTAACAATACTGTACTATCTACTGCAATAGCAGATGCTCAGATTACATACAGTGGAAAAGGGATGCTGACAGATGCAAATAAAAAAGGATGGCTTGCATCTGTCATTGACTGGGTATGGCCATTTTAGGAGGGTGTGATGAGAGTTAGATTTTTAGCGATTATTATAGCGTTATTTTTCACTTATAATGTTTATGCCCTTGTTAAGATTAGAGAAATAGCCAAAGTGAGCGGTATTAGAGATAATCAGTTAATTGGTTATGGCCTTGTAGTGGGTTTGAACGGCACTGGTGACAAATCTGGGACTGAGTTTACTATCCAGTCACTTGTCAATATGTTGGATAGAATGGGTATTACCGTTGATAAGAAGAAGGTTAAAGTTAAAAACGTAGCCGCAGTAATGGTGACAGCAAAATTACCACCATTTGCAAAGGCAGGTACTAGAGTTGATGTAACTGTTTCTTCTATCGGTGATGCCAAAAGTCTTGAGGGCGGCACATTGCTAATGACACCACTAGCAGGCCCGGATGGTAAGATTTATGCTGTGGCTCAAGGTCCTCTTTCTGTAGGAGGGTTGAATGTTTCGGCTGGTGGCGGTGGTACAGTGAAAAATCATCCCACTGTAGGTAGAATTCCGAATGGTGCTATGGTGGAGAAAGAGATCCCTTTTAGCTTGGATCAAGATTATATCACTTTAGCGTTTGAAAGAGATAGTATTTCTGATTTGGTTAAAGCAAAAAACGTTATAAATAGTTTTTTTAAAACTAATATAGCTATGGTGGATTCACCAAAGACTATTAAAGTGTTTGTCCCTGAAAATTATAGAGATAATTTTTACGACTTTCTAGACAAAGTACTTCGTTTGGAAATAGATCCTGAGCCTTCATCAAAAGTGGTAGTAGATGAAAGGACAGGTACCATTGTAATGGGCTCTGATGTGAGGATAAGCACAGTGGCTGTTTCCCATGGAAATTTGACAATTAAAATTACAGATACGGTGGAAATTAGTCAGCCAGAGCCTTTTACACGAGGGCAAACAGCTGTGGTTAGGCAAAAAGATGTTGAAGTCAAAGAAGAGGATGCAAGATTAATGGTTATTCCTGAGGGTGTAAGAATTAGTGATTTGGTAAAAGCCCTTAACTCTTTGGGAGTTTCTCCAAGAGATTTAATAGCTATTTTACAGGCAATAAAAGCTGCAGGTGCTTTGCAGGGTGAATTGGAGATAATATGATGAGAGTGGATGCAATAAAGAATGTTGTAAATGATAATGTGAAACTTGAAAAACTAAAAAAAGCATGTGCTGATTTCGAGTCATTATTTTACCATGAAATTTTGAAAACTTCTAAAAACACATTTAAAAGCAATTTGTTACCTCAATCTGTAGCTGATGATATTTATAAAGATATGTTTTACGTGGAAGTGTCAAAAGTGGCAGCAGAAAAAAGTGAGGGAGGGATAAAGGATATTTTGTTCGACTTTTTATCAAGAGGTATTTTGCAGGATAAGGGAAAAAATTACCAGAATAATGGAAAAAATGTTTCAGTATCCGGACAATTTATAAGTGATTTGTTGGCATAAGGGTTGCTTGTATAGAACTAGATGCAGTTAAAAGAGGTTGTTTAATGCAGGGATTTTTGCTAAAGTTTTTTAAGTATGTGCCGATATTCCAGTTAAGCTGGAGCTGGAGGAAAAGATGAGGATTGAGGACAAAGTAAGATTGGGCTATGAAAGTCTTGCTAGGTTGGATAAGCAAAAAGAGCTGGAAAAGAAAGATAGGGATAGCGTACAATTAAAAAAACAGGACAGAGTAGAAATCTCCAGAGCAAAAAAAGAAGTAGATACTTTAAAAATTAAGTTAAAAAATGCTTCTGATGTAAGGATAGAAAAAGTTAAGAATATTAAAGAGCAAATAGAATCCGGCACATACGATATAAGTGGTAAAAAAGTCGCTGAAAAAATAGTCAACCTTGCCATAGACAACCTCTTCTAACTGTAGCTAGCAAATTTAGGACAATTACAACGGAGGAAAGGATGGAGACAATCCAGAACCTTATAGGTGTGCTCACTGCTCAGCGTGATTTATATAAGGAGCTTTACGACCTGTTATTACGGGAAAAAGAATATATTATCAATTGGGATGTTGATAAAATGATGGAGCTCCCAAAAATTAAAGATACTTTCTTTTATAAAGAAAAAATGCTTGAGGAGGCGCGTAGAAAGGTAGAGCAAAAAATCTCCAGATCACTTGGTAAAGATAGTATTACACTTTCGGAGATTTTAAAAGTTTTGGTGGATGATGAAAAAAAAGAAACACTTAGAAGTATCAGCGATGAGATTTTAGAGATTACTGAGAAAATTGCTATAGAAAACAAGAAAATAAAGATTCTTTATAATACTAATCTTAAACTAATTTCTGACTTTTTCAATCAAATTGGTATAACTGAAAATAAAGCTTCGTATACAAGAAATTATAATGCAAGTACAGCATATAAGACAGCAATAGATAAAAATCTTTAAAGGTGATTTATGTCCAATATATTCGGAATTTTTCAAACCGGTGTATCTGGGTTAATGGTTTCACAAGCTGGGATAGATGTTACGGGGCATAATATTGCCAATGTCAATACGGAAGGTTATTCAAGGCAAAGAGTAAGTATAGAAACAGAAATCCCTCTACTTGTTCATCCTGGACCATTTGGAAGAGGAGCTCGTATTGCTGGAGTCGAAAGGACATATGATGAAGTGCTTGCAAAAAATTTAAGGAACTCAAATTCTACATTAAAATATTACGAAAGCTTACAGCAATCTTTGCAAAGCGTAGAGATTTATTTCAATGAGTTGGAAGCCGGTTCAGGACTGGGAGATGCACTAAAGGATTATTTTAATGCCTGGGCTGATCTTGCCAATACTGCACCTGATGCCTCTGATGAAGCTACCGTAAAAAGAATAACATTGATAGAGAAGACAGATACTTTGATTCAAAAGATTCATGAAGGGTATGGTGCCATTGAAAGTATTAGAGAGCAATCCGATAAAAATATAGAGGAATATGTAAAAGAGATAAACGACTTAGCAGAAAATATAGCGTATTTGAATTATCAAATAGCGAAAACAGAAGCAGCCGGTGATCATGCCAATGATTTGCGGGATAAAAGGGAATTACTTTTAAACAAAATGGCCGAACTTGCCAATGTAAGTACATTTGAAAGATCTGATGGTCAACTTAGTGTATTCATTGGTGGTATTTCTATTGTGGATGGAGCGACTGCAAATAAATTATATTCAGTAGAAAACGAAAATAACAATGGTCACTACGATATTTATTGGGGAGCAAAACTTATTGATAAACCTCAGGTAAATGTCAGTGATAAAATTACTTCAGGAAGGTTGTATGCTGAATTAAAAAGTAGAGATGATATATTGAAAGGATATCTTGATACATTGGATGAATTTGCCAAGAATTTGATATTAAAAACAAATCAGATACATGCTTTGGGGCAAGGGCTGGAACGTCTTACACAAATCACTTCTACGAATTATGTTGAAAACCCATCTTATAAATTTAGCGAAGATCCTGGTAGACTTCCTTTTGATGTTAATAAAGGGACTTTTAGGATATCTGTGTATAATGATGAAGGGTTAAAAGTAGCTGATTATGATATCGATATTGATCCAGAAGAGGATAGCCTTAATTCGCTGATACAAAGGATATCTCAGGCTGATGGTAATCCAAATGGGGGATTAATTCAGGCATATTTAGCAGAAGGGAATAAATTAAAAATACAGTCAGCAGATGGATATACTTTTAGTTTTTCCGAAGATAACTCCAATATTTTGGCAGCTTTTGGAATGTATGGTTATTTTAAAGGCACAGATGCAAAAACAATTGAACTAAATGATATTGTCAAAAATGATAATCGTTTTATCGCAACAAGTAAAACCGGTGAGCCTGGAGATAATAGCAATGCTCTTGAAATTGCAAATTTGAAATACGAGCAGGTTTTTGAAAGTGGCGGAGCACGTTTTGATGATTTTTATACGGTATTTGTGGCACAAATTGCCAGTGATAAGAGACAGGTAGATGTTTTTGTGGATGCCAAGACAGAAGCGGTAAACCAGTTACAGCTTAAATTGGAAGAAGTAAAAGGTGTTTCTCTGGATGAAGAGTTCACAAACTTGATAAAATTTCAAAAGGCTTACGAAGCAAATGCAAGATTTATCACTACAGTTGATCAGATGATTGATAGGTTAATAAATGGGACAGGTGTTGTTGGTCGATAGGGGTTAGCTTATGAGAGTAACTTTTAATATGCTTTATCTGAAAAATCAGAGAAGTATAAGTAATAGTCTTGAGAAATTGACTGTTGCAAATGATAAAGTGAATAAAGGAAGAAATCTTTTAAATCCTGAAAGTGATCCCGTTTATTATGCTAGTGCCATAAATATTCAAAGAATGATTGATGAAATGGATCAATTCAAAAGAAATGCAGAAAATGCTCTCACATGGATTACCAATGAAGATAACGAGTTACAAAATGCTTCAAGTTTAATAAGTAAAGCCAAGAATGAATATGCTGTTGCCGGTATTAATGCTTCACAAAATGAGACTAGCAGAAAAGCCCTCGCAGGTGATGTTAAAAATATTTTAGATAGTTTGGTTGATATTGGGAATGCAAATTATCTTGGTAGATATATATTTGCCGGTTATAAAACAGATACAAAGCCTTTTGCTGCAGATGAAAAACAGATAAAAGGGGTGACTACGGATAATTTTCAAATTGATGTGGTTAAGAAAAAAACCTTTGCGGATTTAAAAGAGCTTGATGAAGGTAATTATACTGTCAATATTGAAAAGGTTATTGGATCGAATGATTTGATTAAAATTGAAATAGTTGATTCAACGGGTAAAAAACTTTTTTTTGATTCAAATGGTAGTGATGAATCGGCTAAAAATGGCAATATAGCAAATAGTTATATGATATTAAAATATGAGCCTGGGCAGATCGTTAATACAGGAGTTGGCTTTGGGATAAAATTACCAGATGTTGATTTTAGCAGTTTTGACAGTACAAAAGTCTCTTTTTATTATGTGCCAGGTGATGACATCAGATATCATGGTGATGATGGTAAGATAACCACAAAAATCGGTTATAGTCAGGATGTAACATTAAATCTAACAGGAAAGGAAGTTTTTCTTGAAACTAATAGAGTATTAAAAGGTACTGTTTTCAATTCAGTGAATGGTTTGTCAATAACAGAAACAACCAATTTTCTTGATATTGACAATGCAAATATATCACCAGCAGACTATATTGAGTTAAGCGGTACAGATCACAATGGGTTTCCAGTGGGTATTGCAAAATTGTGGGGTTCTGAAAATGTTCAGCTTGATATGACTAATGCCACGGATGCAGAGAGGACAATAACGATTGAATATGGAAATTATAATGTTTCTATTGTGATGGATAAAAGGGCTTATGAAAATATTGAGGATGTGGTTTTTGAGCTTAATAGGAAACTTGAGCAGGAAGGGCTTGGTAATGAGATCGAAGCCTTTGCTGACGGTGATAAAGTGATGCTTGCTACTACAAGGGCTGGCGCATATGTGAGATTAAAGGTTACAGGAAGTGAAAATAATACTCTGGGTTTTATTCAAGGTTCTGGTGATCCTCCTTATGTTGCAACAGGGAAAGGGAGAAAGTTTTTTATAGGATATGATGAATTTAAACAGCTTGATTCAACAACATATGAATCACCTCTAAAGAATGTTCATAATGATATATCTTTTGGTGGTGATGTTGAACTTATAATAAATGGGCAGAAAGTGGTTTTTAATGCTCCTAGTAGTGGTTCAGAAGAGCAGAATAGGGATAATGCTCAAGCAAATTTGAATGAGGCATTAAAAAATGCTGGTTTAGCAACCACGATTAAAGCTAAAGTAGATATCGGAACACTTGGTGATGGACAATTTAATTTAGTTTTGGAATACGTAAATATTGATCCGGATAATAATACTTATTTTAATACAAAAGTTATAAATACTAATGATGTTCAGTTTTCAACCCCAAGGAGTGACACTTACCCCTCATATCAAGCAACTAAAAAGATCAAAGATTTTGTGGAGTTCATAGAATCTCTTTATGACAATACTGTAGATGCGAGGATAGAGAATGGTCAACTTGTAGTGGAAGATTTGCGTGCCGGTGTAAGCAGAATGACGCTAAAGTTAAATGAAAACAATCAGGGGATAGGTTATCCTGAAGTTAACAAGGATGTTGTTTTTGTTGGGAAATATACAGGTGGGATTGATACTACATGGAATTTTTCTGATGACGGAAGTACTATAACAATAACATCTGGGAATTCCGTGATAAAACAAATTGCTAAACCTGACATATCAGGAGGGGTACCTGTTGAAATAGGTTATGGCATTAAGGTTGTTATTGATCCGAATACTTCACTCGAT